>CAZZXJ010000134.1:0-9937 GCA_964657905.1 uncultured Stigonema sp. | reverse complement strand
CTCATTTAAATTCATCAATTGTAGCCCGATGAGTAGCATATCGGGCTTTGGCAATTCTGCGCTCATACCAATTTATTAATGGAGTTGAACTAATTCCATGTACAATTACAGAAACTACAATAGTGATGTAAGTTATCCACGCACGATTTTTAAACCGCAGCTAAATACAGAAACAATTGCTACAAATTCCCTGAGATGTTCCAGTAAGTTGGCGTTAAAATACTTAACATGACCTTTGACCGATGATGCACGTAGTTGCCTACACTGACTCTGCTGGTATTGGAGGGGCGGAGATCAGCCTCAAACATCTGGTAACTAATGTGTCGTCCGACATTGATGTTACCGTAGTCGGCACTTGCCAGCCTGTAGTAGAGACAATTGCACACCATAGACCGCAAGGATCGGGGTTGGTATTGCCTGCAAAAGGAATCCGCTCCCTAACTACGCACCTACAGACGCTGCATCAACTGCGTCCCGACGTGGTACACATTAACCTCTGTACGCCTTGGGAATGTGCAACAGGTCTGTTTGCCGCGCTGACGTTACCAAATACTCGTGTAGTACGTGTAGACCAACTACCGCTACGCACCACAGACGCTGTTAATCTGTGGCGCACTAGGGCGCTGTCGTTACGAGTAGATGCTCATGTTGCAGTTGGTCATACCAGTGCGAGGCGGATGGAAGACTTCTACGCTCTGGGTCGCGGTACAGTAATTTCTATACCCAACTGCGTACCTGATGTAGAGGATGAACCGAAACCGCCAATCCTAGGAACCGATAGACAGATAGTGATTGGCAGCGTTGGGAGACTGGATGCAATGAAAGGTCACGATCTCCTAATCCGGGCGATCGCCAAACTTCAAGGTGTGCGAGTTGTCATACTAGGTGAGGGAGGACAACGTGCAACACTCTTGAAGCTAGCAGCCCAGTTGGGAGTGAGCGATCGCGTCCAGCTACCCGGATGGGTGGACAACCCCCGCACCCACCTGCCGAATTTTGACATCTTTGCTATGCCGTCTCGATCAGAGGGTTTTCCATTGGCGGTAGTTGAAGCGATGCTTGCAGCCCTTCCGGTTGTTGCGACTCATGTAGGTAGTGTTTCGGAGGCCGTGACTGATGGCGAAACTGGTTTATTAGTAAATAGAGATGATGTAGACGGACTTGAGAAAGCACTACGCCGCTTGCGGGATGACTCAGTACTGCGTCTGTGCCTTGGACAACGCGGTCGGGAGGTAGCACAGAGTAACTTTACCGTCGAACATATGGTTAGTAGTTATGAGCATCTGTGGCGCGAGGTGGTAGCTAAGCCTCAAGTTCCCAGGCTGCGGGTTACACAACCCCGTGAGTAGTGTGGGGAGAGTAGGGCTTTTCCCTCACAAATTCTGACGGGACTTTAGACTAACGCTCTTTTATGTCTCTGGTAAGAGAAAAATGCTCTGATTTCCTGCCTTTACGCACGTGTTTAAACTCCAGTTAAAAATAGAACGTACCAGCCTGGTTGTGAGGTTTTTTTGACACTCCCCAATAGTGAAAGAGTACCCTTGAGGATACTCTTTCACTGCTTTTCCGAAAAAAGAAGTTTTAGATGAGTAGATATAAAGTGTAAACAAGCTTCAAGTCATTCACACTTTTTCGAGGATTTAAAACTTATGTCACAGCAAATTCAAGCTACCGCCAATCTGCCCACACTGCGTAAAGGTGTCCAGGGTGAGGCTGTCTATATTGTGCAACTACTTTTAGCCGGCTTTCATGGTAGCAGTATTAAAACTGACGCCATTTTTGGTCAGGAAACAGAGAATGCTATCAAAGACTTACAAGCTAGCCGTAATTTGGCAAGCAGTGGAGTTGTTGATAATGCTACTTGGGAAACTTTAGCTACTCCAGACTAATCACCCAGGAAAGGTGGGATGATCCAACCTTTCCACCCCTTTTTGGAAACAGAAGTCTAATTTTTAGATACACGCACAACAAAGAATATGAAACGTGCAATTTTATTTTTGGCGATCCTACCCTTAATGGTAACACCATTCATATCTTTAGGAGCAAAACCAGCGGCAGCAATGCCGATTAGAAATGAGTGCCCGGAAGGTAATTCCAGTGAATTCGTCCACGCCGAAACGGAAAATTTCGATGTTTACATTTGCGGTAGTGATTTTCCTCATGTTTACGTCGGAAGAGCTAAGAATGGCAATGGCGAAATTACTGTACCTCTTGTTCAAACCAGCAAACGTAACACTTATGTTGCGCTTAACGAGAATTATCCCAATATTTATCGTTACGTCCTCACCCCTGATCGGCTAACAGTTACTAAGAATGGTAGAACTATTGTTAGCGAAAATGCTAGATGGAGATAGTATTGACCGAATAATTCGTAATTCGTAATTCGTAATTGAGGGTACAAGCCCCTGACTGCCGCGCACAGCGAACAGCGCTGACGCTCCTTCGTCAGCGTTAGCGAGGCACGAGCGTCATTATCAATTACGAATTATTTTGACGTTTCCCAGTAGAGAGAGACGCAAAATTTGGCGTCTCTACACATACTCTAACGCGGGGATGTTTTGCTATGAAGCTGTTGCTTGTTGCAATTCATTGAGTCGCGCCAGAACTTCTTTGCTATGGATGGCTGGATTGACCTTAACAAAAGTCTCGCGCAGGATACCGTGGGGATCGATGATAAAAGTGTGGCGCATAGATATGAAGGTCAACCAAGAACCGTAAGCTTTACTCACCCCGCCAGTGGTATCAGCTAACAGCGGAAATTTTAGCCCTTCAGAATCACAAAATTCAGCGTGGGAATCAACATCGTCAGCACTGACACCAATAATTTGAGAGTTTTTTTCTAAATATTTGGCTAAGTCTTGCTGGAAGCGACGGGCTTCTATGGTGCAACCAGAGGTAAAGTCTTTGGGATAAAAGTAGAGGACTACCCACTGACCGCGCAAGTCAGACAGGGAAATTTTGCCATCACCAGTGTTGGTAGGCAAAGTAAAGTCTGGCGCGGGTTGATTAATAGTCGGAAGTTTGCCACCAAGCGCGTCAGCCGTTGAGGGAAAATTCAACCAACTGATCAGAGCAAAGCAACTGGCAAATAATATGCTTAATAAAGTGCGTCGGGAAATCATTGGGCAGACCAAAATCGTAACTTAATATAAGTTTACAATTCTTGCATACCATTCTCACTCTTGGTGATCTGTGGGCGATGTATCTGCGCTTTCGATGTACTGGCTATCCAAGAGAAAGGCTCCCTGAGCAAAGCGTACACCCCAATATCCTCCAGGACGGCGGTCAATGACTACACCCTCTTCACCAATGTGAATCACATCGGGAGGGCGCAGCATGGGCATGGGTTCCGCAGTTTTGACGTAGGGCGGTAGCGCCACGACACGGACTTTACCACCAATAGCAAATTCTTGGGACATATTTAGGGAGTTAAGAGTTGGGAATTAACTCTTAACTCTTAACTTATAATTCTTAACTTTTACTAGGGGGCAAGCAAAATTTTTTGATTGTACTAAGTAAATAGGCGATGAAAAGGGAAAACATGTACGCTTAAAGCACACGCCCCTACTCCACGCGAAATTAAAAATTAAAAATTAAAAATTATAAAATATTACATGAGACATCTTCAGAAATTAATTATGCGTTGTTTACAACCCTTGTAGAGACGCGATCTGGCACTTCGTGCCGCTTCGCTAACGGGTCTCTACATTGTTTTTCACCAGATGTCTATGATAAACTTTTCACGGATTTTGAATGGTAGGTTTATTTCAAACACGCACAAGCTTTGATATATAAATATGAGTGAATGAGTGACTTTTCACGAACGCCTTGCGGTACTAGCATCTGGATATTTGTGTGCCAGGTATTTAAGAAAAGGTGGGCAAAGCATTGCCCACCGGACTCTGCAAAGATTTTATTTCTTAATAATTGCGTTCGCGACCATCGGGGAAAAAATTGCACGACTCTACAAAGGTAGAGAGTTTCATCATAACGTCCCACAAATTAGGAATTGGGTTGTTGATGTTGGGAACGTCTGTTTTGGTGCATTTGCTGCAGTTTCTGCTGTTGTTCAGGAGTCAGGACTTCGTCAATCTGTGTTTTCTCTGACTGCTTGAGTTGCTTGAGTTGGTTTTTTTGATCGTCGGTAAGATTTAGAGATTTCCAGGTAACCCGCCTACCCTGATGATTTTGCATTGCGGTTTTTAACTGATTTTGTTGGTCTGGGGTGAGAATATTCTTCATTTGCTCGTGGGTGTTACGGCGAATCTCACCAATTTTAGCTTTTTGGTCATCAGTCAATCCTAAGCTTTGCGCAAACGAATGATGTTCTTGGGCTTGTGCAACAACGAGGGGTGAAGAGGAGGTCGTTTGTGCTTTGACAGCAACGGTAGTTGCAGTTAAACTAAGGGCGATCGCTCCAACTATCAGTGATAATTTTTGCAGTTTCATTTAGCACCTTGTAGGTTTCTTTTGTTTGATGTCCCCATTCTATAAATTTGTCGTCAACAGTTACATTTGAAAAAAGTCATGAATCCACCCAATACACTCATGACTTTAGTCATGTTTCATTTCTATTGGATCAAGACTGTGGAGTAAAGCGACTGATGAACCGTCCCATTCAATTCAACAATCATCCTTTTAGGTTTCTACTTTATTTGGAGTGGATATTGCTGGCGTTTGCTGCCTTCATAGCAGCAATACCATCTCATCATCGATTTTTCAATCAATTTCCTGAACTGACAATTTGTAGTCTGCTTATTTTTGGTTTAATGGGCTTAAAATTGCCTACCAGAAATAAAACAACTAAGATACTATACACAGGAACTGAAATATTCTTAATTTTAATAACTTGCTTTTTTGGGAGACTAACTTCTCGTTCATTTCCATTGCTCTATCTAATTTTGGTAATTCGCAGTTGCTTGATTTTTGATTTACAGGGTCGTCTGATAGTTACAGGCTTATCATTTGTCTTATTTCTCTTAACACTAAATCATCGTTCTGATCACATACCATCATCACCAGTAGAACAAGATCGATTTTTGTTTTTTACCTTGAGCATTACGCTGTTGTTTGGCTTAGCTTTAGTGTTTGTTTTGTTGTTGATGAATGCAGTACTGTCTGAACGAAAGAGCCGAGAGAAACTAGCATTAGCTCATGAAAAACTTCGTCAATATGCTTTGCAAGTTGAAAATCAAGCCACCCTCGAAGAACGCAACCGCATTGCTCGCGAAATCCACGATTCATTGGGACACTCTCTCACTGCTTTGAATTTGCAACTAGAAACTGCTTTGAAGCTTTGGAACTCTAACCCAAACAAAGCTTTAAATTTTCTAGCCACGGCAAAGGAACTTGGTTCTAAGGCACTACAAGATGTTCGTCACTCGGTTTCTGCTATGCGTTATCATCCCTCACAAGAGCAATCATTAGAAAAAGCAATTGCTGGACTCGCAGAAAATGTTTACCGTGCAAGTGGTGTTGCACCAATTTGTAAAATTACCATTACTCATGCCATTCCAATTGAAATTAACACTGCTATTTTTCGTATTGTCCAAGAATCATTTACAAATATTTGTAAGTATGCACAAGCTACAGAAGTTAAACTAAAACTAACTACGACAGCAACAAGTTTGCATCTCATAATTCAGGATAACGGTATAGGGTTTGATTTAGCTCAAAATACAACTGGTTTTGGACTTCACAGTATGCGCGATCGCACTTTAGCACTTGGAGGAAATTTTAATATTAACAGCGCTCCAGGTTATGGTTGCAAAATTACAATTGCTATTTCCTTATTGACTGAAGAAAGGGCATAGGGCATGGGGCATGGGGCATGGAATTTTCCTTTGCTTGTTCCTCATACCAAAGTGCGATGCGGAGCAATGCCCCAAATGCTTTGAAAAATCAGCAATTGACAAACAGGCGAGTGTTCTGTTCCCAACGCCCGCTTGGCTATGCCCCATGCCCCTACACCCTTTCTTCAGTTAACCCCAAAGTGAGGTTACCCAAGTATTTTTGGGTCGTTGGTAGCGCTTTTGTCTGCCCTGGGACATAGGAGCAGCCATCAGTAAAATCTTCTCCAGCAGGATTGGAGCAATGCGGTTGCACCAGACTGCTAAATGGCTTTGCCATCCCACCAAGATTTCAGGTGATTCCCTGCGCAGTCCGGCAACAAGTACCTGAGCCACTTTCTCAGGAGTCGTGGGCATCACCCACCGAAACCACTGTAATTCTCGGACCATGTCAGTATCGGTTAGGGATGGCAGCAAAGCCATCACCCGAATGTTGTGTGCTGCTAGTTCGCCGCGTAAGGCTTGGGTGAAACCCAAAATCGCAAACTTGGTGGCTGAATAGGTAGCCATCGTCGGCGCTGCTACCTTGCCCATTAAGCTAGAAACGTTAACGATTCTTCCTTCCCGTTGTGCTGCCATGCGGCGGGCAATTAAACGGGTGATAGTGTACATTCCAACTAAATTAATATTGATCTCTTCCTGCACCTGCCGTAGTTGGGACTGTAAAAAGGGAGCTTGGTGCGCCACTCCAGCGCAGTTAACAAGCAGATGAATTGGTCCGTGATCTCGCCAAGCTTGCGCCAGCGCAATGTTCACCTCTACCAATTGAGTTAGGTCCAAAGGCAGGGTAACGGCTTCCACGCCAAGCGCCTCGATGTCAATGGCTACTTCTGTTAACCGCTCTTGATCCCGTGCTAGCAACAACAGGCGTTTCACTCCTTGTTTCGCTAGTTCAAGAGCGATCGCTCGCCCAATTCCACGAGATGCTCCAGTAATTAAAGCTGTCTTTCCTTGAATATTCATCACTAAAACCTCGCTTAGTTCAGGTATCGATGCGTTGTTAGCTAATGCTTCACTCAAAAATTCCCCAGATCAAGCTTTCTGAGAACGCACTCTCGACGAAAAGTCACTCGTGATTGGGGGGGTATAAGTTGGACTCAATTATTGGAAGCAAGACATTTCTCAGCAATCTAGCCAGGAAACCTCATGCTTGTAGACAGACCAGACCTGTTTTTCAGTGAGAACGAGTTATAAAGATATATCTGGGCCGTCTTGCCGAAAAGTCCATGTAAAGTAGTCGGAGAAATATTTTTGAGGAATTTACCGAATCAGTGAATCAGTACAGAGCCAAGATTGATGTAGAGCATAGGTGGTATCTCTCCTAGATACGAGCATTAAGCAGAACCTACTTTGCATCACACTCTAACAACGGGATCAAGCCTCTGCAACATTTATTAACGAAAACATCTAAATGTTACATGTTTATACAAACTTCTCATATGCTTAACATCTTTTAGGAGTAAAAAAATACTTGTTTAACCTTTGCCAAGTATAGATCCCGGCAGGATCGGACTCTTTTCCTTAGCCACGAAGCTATGAGAAAAGGTGTTTGTGTAGCCGATATCTTTTTAATCACTGGGGTTTTTAATATGTCTCGGACGCTACTGAAATTCTGCTAACTTCGTTCAAAATTTGACATCCGCCGACGCCATCATCTCTGATTTGGCGTCGGCGGATGTCAATTGGTCTAGTTAGGATGCTGACAAGGATTAAGACTTATTGATTTGTTAGCAACAGAATTGCCTAAATTGTGTTAGGGTACCTATAGAAGATGAAATTCGGTTGTGCAGTTTGTTTTTATCTATGTTTATATTACAGACCTCTCCGGATCTAAATCTCTACACCTTTGATTCTCTAGAGGTTCTATGTCAATCTACGTCGGCAATCTATCTTATGAAGTTGAAGAAAAAGACCTCAAACAGGTCTTTGCAGAATATGGAGACGTTAAGAAAATTCAGTTGCCCACAGACCGGGAGACTGGTCGCATGCGAGGCTTTGCCTTTGTAGAAATGGGAACAGATGCCGAAGAACAAGCAGCTATTGATGCTCTTGACGGCGCTGAGTGGATGGGTCGTAACCTCAAAGTTAATAAAGCCAAGCCCAAGACCGAAGGCGGTTCTGGTGGTGGTGGTGGTAGACGGGGGGGAAATGATCGAGGGGGATACTCTCGAGGCGGCTACTAAGCTTTGAAACCTTTAATTTAACTCTCAAGTCTTAAGGGCAGACAAAGAGTCTGCCCTTTTTTGCCGATGGCTTAGTGAATTGCTCCCTATCATCTAGCCAGCAATGACGTTTCAGATGTTCAGGACAACTAAACTCATCCCCACCCCATGCCGTCGTGGGAGCAACCTGGGCATGGGGCATGCAGGCTTTCCCGCTTGGTCTATGCCCACGTGGCCAAACGCCGAGGCGTCGATTCGGACCACCCCTACAATTTATGTGATTCCTCGCCGTTTTCTTTGAAATGAAGCCAAGGAACTGTTTTCTTAACAGAATGTAGCAACCGTGAACCCAGAAGCCAAACACATTGTTAGCGAACTCAGACGTGAGTTCTACTCTCTGTTCGCTGCTGCTATGAATGTGCCAGTGAAAATAACGAGTGCATCCTATAGTAGTAATTCCCCTATCGCGTCTTGGATAGATGATAGGCAACGACTGAACTATGTGAATGTTTACCCTTACACAGCACCTGACGAATTTATCCCATTACGCCCGTTCATTCTTCGGCTAGCCATCAACAAGAGTGCTGGTAGAGTCATGATGGGAAGAAATGAACAAGAATGCCGAGGTCTTAATTTGGTGTGGGACTTCGAGTTAACCGTGTTGCCAAGAGAAATCTTAGACTTTCTCCCCTGGATAGTTAGCTTGGTTAAGACGAGTGACAAAGGTTTACCCTCGTTCCTACAGTTACCACCCCATCCATTTGAATTAACAGTGCCACCGATTGGGTTAAGAAATCATGCATGGACTGAGAAAGCTTGGCTCCTTGCTAACTCAACAATGTCCCAGGCCGATCAGGGAGATGGAGCGTTCTTAGCCAAAATCAAAGCACGAGCATAAAAAAGCACCAGCATAAAGCTGGGCTTGGTTTCAATACGTCAAACTAAAGTTGAATTCACATGATACTCTTTCTTTGATTAAAGTAGTTGCCAAGTTGCCAGTTGACAGAAGTTGAGCAATGAGCAATAGCTAATGCTAACAATTGACAATTAGCACTTAGACATGCCCCACACCCCTATCCCCTTATTCGCTTCGGCACAGTTGCGGGTAAAATTACATTGAGAGCGTAATTGCTCACCTAAGTTAATAATTTAATTATTATTATGTCTACTTACTTAAAAGCTTGAGCATTTTCAGTGTGCCCTTGACTAATGACTAATATGATTAAAGTTTTGCTTGTAGATGACCAAAATTTAATTCGTCAAGGATTAAAAGCTTTATTGGAACTAGAACAAGATTTAAAAATAGTCGGAGAGGCGGAAAATGGTGAAAGTGCAATGAAATTGATTGCAGAACTGCACCCTGATGTGGTTTTGATGGATATTAGAATGCCAGTCATGGATGGAGTGGCAACAACGCGGGAAATTCAAAAGAATTTTACTGGAATTAAAGTTTTAGTGCTGACGACTTTTGATGATGATGAATATGTAACAGCAGCTTTGCAGAATGGGGCAATGGGTTATTTACTTAAAGATACACCCTCTGAAGAGTTAGCTATTGCAATTCGCGCCGTCTATAAAGGATACACTCAATTAGGACCGGGAATAGTTAAAAAACTTTTAACTCAGTTTCCTAGTGTGACACCAACTCAGTCACCGCCTCCACCAGCAAGTTTAGCAGAACTTACTCCTAGAGAAAAAGAGGTTTTGCGATTAATTGCCTCTGGTGCTAGTAACCGGGAAATTGCTCATAAACTCTATATTTCTGAGGGGACAGTGAAGAATCACGTCACAAATATTTTGAATCGTTTAAATTTGCGCGATCGCACTCAAGCTGCGATTTTTGCTAATTCATTTTTGCCCTATTTGGATGACTAGTACAGGTCGGCGGAAATAAGCTGACCATCTACAAAAGATTAAAAGCCTTAT
>CAZZXJ010000133.1:0-12026 GCA_964657905.1 uncultured Stigonema sp. | reverse complement strand
TTTACTGGGTGTTCATTCCAACACCAGCCCTGTAAATATAAACCTATTTTTGTATCCTTGAGATAACTTGATTGTAGAGATTTGATGACATCAATAACACTAGTAAATTTATCTGGTTCGACTTCTAACCAAGCACGAACAGAATAAAAGTATGCCATTTTACTCAGTTTTCTTGATCCACACCTGCTAAATCGGGATGTCTGGTAGCCCCGATCAAACCCCTAAAACACCCCAATTGCTATCTGAATCCCCTGTTGAATTCGATCCAGAGATTCAGCACTAATTTGACCGTAAGGACCGCGCTCTAAATAGGACTTCTGAACTGCCAAAATATTGTCACAAATAGCCAGCGAGTCTGCTTGGAGTCCCCCTTCACTAGAGGGAATCAGGATACGAGTTGGCGTTTCACCCCCGCTTAAATCGCTGGTAAACGGCACAATTAATACAGTGCGGCTCAATTCGTTACGGACATTGATAGAAACGACAACAACCGGACGCTTTTTAGTATCTGCTATTGAACGCAAAGCCCTGGCAAGATAGATTTCCCCTTGGCTTGGATAACCTTCTGCCATTGCTTCAAAGACCTTCCGCGCTCAAAATCTCCTCCATCTGTTCCTGAGCAACCGTTGCCCATTCCTCTTCAAAATCAACATCAGCCTGTGGACGGGATTCGTAAAACTTCCGCAGTTGCTCCTCGATTCGTTTAGCGTACCAAAGCCGTATTCCTTCTTCAAACGCAGCAGAACGATTATTTGTCAGCTTGTCAACTTCCCCAAGTAGGTGTGAGTCAACCGTGATCGAAACTCTTTGCTTTTGTTGAGATTGGTACATGGCTAAAACGAAATAGGGAGCAAATAAAAATATTATAAAAAGTATTACTCACTATAATATCACAACTATCCTAATAAACAAACAACTAAACTCTCCCCCTCCTCCTCGGCGTCCTCTGCGCGACGCCAGTCGCCTCTGTCGGGAAACCCTCCTGCAGCGCTGGCTCCTCTGCGGTTCAATAATCTTAATCCCCTCACCGCTTGATAACTTTATTGGTACACTTGAACTTCAGCCTTCCCAAACCAGCGCCTGCCTATGGTCTATATAAAGCGCGTGGCACTCACCAACTTTAAATCCTTCGGGGGTACCACCCAAGTTCCCCTGCTATCGGGGTTTACTGTCATTTCTGGCCCAAATGGTTCCGGTAAATCGAATATCCTAGATGCCCTGCTGTTTTGCCTGGGACTTGCCAGTTCCAAGGGAATGCGAGCCGATCGCCTACCCGATTTAGTCAACAACACCCAAACCAGCAAATCACGTTCCGCCGTTGAAGCTAGTGTCACGGTGACATTTGATTTGTCAGATCATTCCCCAGAGGATGAACTGGAAATTCCCCCTGTCATCTCCATTGTTGAGGAGGAAACCCCCGAATCGGAAGTACGGGCGAACGGCCGTTCGCCCGTACAGGAAGTAGAGTCAGAGGACGAAAATCGTAAAGCTAAAGTGCGTCCGCAACGAGGTGGGGAATGGAGTGTCACCCGCAAGCTACGAGTCACCCCACAAGGGACTTACACATCGAATTATTACATTAACGGCATCCCCTCCACCCTGACAGAATTACACGAAGAACTAGAGACACTGCGGGTTTATCCGGAAGGCTACAACGTCGTGCTGCAAGGGGATGTTACTAGTATTATTTCCATGAACGCACGGGAGAGGCGGGAAATAATAGATGAATTGGCAGGAGTGGCGGCGTTTGATCGCAAGATTGTCCAAGCCAAAGGAACTTTAGACGAAGTTAAGGAGAAAGAAGATAGCTGTCGTATTGTGGAGACAGAATTAACCGGACAGCGCGATCGCCTCTCCCAAGACCGCGCCAAAGCCGAAAAATACCAAAAACTCAAGAGCGAATTTCAACAAAAACAATCTTGGGAAGCGGTTTTGGCATGGCGTTCTCTGCAAGAACAACAAGAAAAGTTAACGACACAAATTCAAACTGGCGATCGCAATTCTGGTGAATTCACAAATGAACTCACTACCGTCAACACAGAAATCACCCAAAAAACCGTTGAACTAGATCAACTCAACACCCATGTGAAAGCATTGGGAGAAGACAAACTTTTAGCGGTACAATCTACTCTTGCCACCCAAGAAGCAGAACGCAAACAACTTCAGCGCTCCTTAACAGAACTAGAAACCGCTACACAAGAAACTGCAAAGCGTGAGGCGCATATCGAGCAAGAAATTCAACAACACCAGAATTCCTTAGAACAACTAGCACAACAACACGATGTAGAGACGCGATTAATCGCGTCTCTACAACCGCAACGAGATGAGGCGCGACAAGCTTTAGAAAATTCCCGTGAAGCAGCCGCAGAAATTGCATCGGCTTCGGAAGCTTGGGTACAGCAACAAACTATCCTCAACCGCCAAATCGAAACATTGCTGCATACCGTCGAACCTCAACGTACAGAGCAAGCACAACTGAGAGAGCGCTATAACCAACTACAGCAGCAAATTCAAGAGCAAACCCAGCTAAATCAAACCTTAGAACCTCAATTAGCGGAAAAACAAGCAGAGTGTAGTCGAACTGAAACTGAATTCAACGCTGCTGGTGAACCCATTCAAACCTTAGCCGAAAGCCTATCAGCTACAGAACAAGAACTGCAAATCCAACAGGAAACCCAAAAGCGCCTATTGCAAGAGCAACGGGAAAAACAACGCGCCTTGGATAAACTAGAGGCGCAACTCGCAGCACAGCAAGAGGCGCAAGGTACCCAAGCAAGCAAAGTCATCCTACAATCGGGAATGCCTGGTATTTGTGGTTTAGTTGTGCAGTTAGGACGGGTGGAACCCCGCTATCAACTTGCTTTGGAAATTGCAGCCGGTGGGCGTCTGGGGCAGATTGTCGTGGAAGATGACAGCATAGCAGCAGCAGGAATTGAATTGCTCAAACAAAAACGTGCTGGTAGGGCGACTTTTTTACCACTGAATAAAATTCATGCGCCAAAATTTACCCAAGATGCAACGCTGCGTTACGCCAATGGCTTCATCAACTATGCTGTTAACTTAATCGAGTGCGATCGCCGCTATCGGGATGTATTCGCCTACGTTTTGGGGAATACGGTAGTATTTGATACTATAGAGCAAGCACGTAAGCAGTTGGGACTATATCGTATCGTCACGATGTCAGGGGAATTGTTAGAAACCACCGGCGCCATGACTGGTGGGAGCATTACCCAGCGTTCCGCGTTGCGGTTTGGTACAGTGGAAGCGACGGAGTCTGAGGAAGTAGCCACGTTGAAAAATCGCTTGAGCGATATTGAGCGAATTTTAGACCGTTGTAACGAGGCGATAAATTTTCTTGCTAAAAGAACAAAACAACTGACGCAGGAACTAACAGAAGCACGACAGGCGCGGCGCGAACACCAGCTAAAGTTGGAGCAGTGTTCAAAAGAGATTAAGAGTTTGACGGGACAATTGTCAGGAACGCGATCGCAACTGACCCAAAACAGCCTCAGATTAGCCACCGTCCAATCCCGCCTAGAAGTTTTGGATCGGGAATTACCAGATCAAGAGCAGCAATTACTACAATTGCGACAAGCTTTAACGGAGTTGGAACAGTCGCAAACTCCCCAAGAATGGCAACAAATCCAAGCAACCATCAGGATACAAGAGCAACAATTGCAACAAAAAGAGGCAGAATTAAGAGGATCTGAGCAAAAATTAAAAAATTTGGAGAATCAGCAGCAGCGATTGCAAGAGAGAATCCAGGAAGGTTCGCAGCGTGTTGCAGAATACCAGACCCAACAGACATCCAGTAGAGACGCGATTGATCGCGTCTCTACACAAATGACAACGCTTGGTGAGCAAATTGCCCAAACGCGCCACCTGATCAGTCAGATGGAGGCGAGTTTGGGAGAAGAAAAACACAAACGCGACGCCACAGAACAGGAATTGCGATCGCACCAGCTGCGTCAACAACAGTTGGAATGGGAACTGCAAAAACTCCAAGAAACCCAACTGACGCGGCGGGAGGAACTGGCGAACTTAAAATCACAGTTACAAAATGTAGCAGCGGAATTGCCCAGTCCTTTGCCGGAAGTGCCCAATAAGGTAGATTTAGAAGAACTGCAAAAAGAATTGCGATCGCTTTCTAAACGCCTGCAAGCAATGGAACCAGTTAACATGCTGGCTTTGGAACAATATGAGCGCACCCAAAATCGCCTTGAGGAACTCAGTCAAAAATTAAAGACCTTAGAAGCAGAACGCACTGAATTACTGTTGCGGATTGAGAATTTCACGACTTTGCGACAACGCGCATTCAAAGAAGCCTTCGATGCTGTCAACGAAAACTTTCAATCAATTTTCGCTATCCTTTCTGAGGGAGATGGCTACCTGCAACTTGACAATCCAGAAGATCCTTTTAACAGCGGACTTAATTTAGTTGCACATCCCAAAGGCAAACCCGTACAGCGACTAGCTTCTATGTCCGGAGGAGAAAAATCTCTCACGGCGTTGAGCTTTATCTTTGCCCTGCAACGCTACCGTCCCTCACCATTTTACGCTTTTGACGAAGTTGATATGTTTTTAGACGGGGCAAATGTGGAACGATTAGCTAAAATGATCAAACAACAGGCAAAACAAGCACAATTTATAGTTGTGAGTTTGCGTCGTCCGATGATAGAATCAGCCGAACGCACAATCGGCGTTACTCAAGCAAGAGGAGCTTACACTCAAGTTTTAGGAATTAAGTTGAAATCAGACCATACATCTGCTTGAGTTTTTGTTAATAATAGTGTAGAGATTAACCGAATTAGAGATCAGGACTCGTTATAGAATGACCTCTGAACAAATTATTAGGCGTTCCGATATTTTAAACACCCAGGTGATCACCGGCGATAACGGCAAGCGGCTAGGAATCGTGAGTCAGCTGTGGATTGATATTGACCAAAGAGAGGTTGTGGCTCTTAGCTTGCGAGACAGCCTGATCTCAGTTTCTGGTGTCCCACGCTACATGTACCTCAACAGTATCAATCAGATTGGAGATGTCATCCTAGTTGATAACGAGGATGTGATTGAAGATCTTGAAGTTGAAGCCTTCAGCAACTTGATTAACTGGGAAGTGATTACAGAAACCGGTGAAGTATTAGGTAAAGTCCGGGGCTTCAAGTTCGATGGAGAAACAGGTAAAATACACTCCATTGTGATTGCTTCCTTCGGACTGCCGCAAATTCCCGACCAATTTCTGAGTACCTACGAGTTGCCAGTAGAAGAAATCGTCAGCACTGGTCCCAACAGATTGATTGTGTTTGAAGGAGCCGAAGAGCGGGTGAACCAGTTGACTGTCGGGTTACTGGAGCGTCTGGGTATCGGCAAAGCGCCTTGGGAGCGTGACGGCGACGAAGAATACAGCACTTATACTCCTCGTACAACTCCAGTATCAAATCAACTGCCACCAGGAGTGCCATTAGAGCAACCGAGACAGAAAACTATTCGCACCCCCGAACCTGTAGCACGGGAAGAATGGGAAGAGGACTACATAGAAGAAGAACGTCCCCAGCGTCAGGTGATGAAAGCGCGGCAGTATGAGCCTGTTCAATACGAAGAAGACGAAGAAGAAGACAACTGGAGTGAGGCAACTGGTAAAGACAGGTATCAAAAACAACCAACTTATCAACCTGCTTCTAATAAAAATAAGCAATACGCTGACGAATACAGCGATTATGACGCCGATCTAGATCGCGATGCTTGGGATGACGACGAGCCGCCGAAACCAGTGAATATTCCTCAAAAAGTCAAGGAAAGACAGCCAGAGTACGAAGAAGAAGGCGGATATTAACCCCACCCCCAACCCCCTCCCCGTGCGCGAGGAGGGGGCTTTGTTCTCGGAGAATGCCTTTTAAGAGGCTCCGCCTCTCTAGAGGGTCTGTAATACCATTTCACTGGTAAGGGCACGGCACTGCCGTGCCCCTACGAGAAATATATAATGTATCAAGATTTTAGTGAATTCGGATAACAATTATTCAATAAGCAAAGAGCATTGTGTAGCGTGACAAGGTAAAAAAATGCCTATATAAATAGAATTCTGTTGTCATACTAATGTTGCTCGACGTTTTAGAAGTTTAAACTGTCTAATGATTCTTCTATTTCTAAATCTAAAATTCTTTCCCGTGAATTTTTGTGTTCCGCTAGCTTACCTTCTTTTCGATAGAGGTCTGTCGCTTTCTGAAAATCCTCAATTGCTAAAAGCTTATCTCCTTGGCTATAACGAGCACTACCACGGTTGTAATAAGCATCGGCATCATTGGGATTAATCTTTATTGCTTGAGTGTAATCCTCAATTGCTCCCTCGTAATTTCCTAGGTCAGAACGAGTATTACCACGGTTTTTGTAAGCAACGGCATCATTAGGACTCATTTCGATTACCTGAGTCAAAACCGCGATCGCTCGCTTGTGCTCTCCAATCTCAGAAACATTACCTCTTTTTTCATCTACATACTTATTATTGGGATAAATCTTTATTGCCTGAATGAATTCCTGCTGATCTCTTAAAAGATAGGGATTAATTTTTATTGCCTGAGTGTAATCCTCAATTGCTCCCTGGTTATCTCCTATGTGATAAAGAGTATCAGCACGGTTTCTGTAAGCTACAGCATCATAGGGATTAATTTTTATTGCCTGAGTGTAATCCTCAATTGCTCCCTCGTAATCTCCTAGGTGATAACGAGCATTACCACTTTTGTGATAAGCTTTGGTATAATTAGGGTTAATCGTTATTGCGTGAATGTAATCCTTAATTGCTCCCTCGTAATCTCCCAAATGATAACGAGCATTACCACGTTTGTAATAAGTATTGGCATCCTTAGGATTAAGCCGCAATGCCTCGTCGTAAGTAGTAATTGCGGCGTCATACTGTCCTTTCTGGAAGCATTCATCACCTCGGTTTACATAAAGCAAATTCAAATCTGCATGACTGTAAAACTGATTCTTTGGTTGCTTAGGGGTTGCTTCCTGCCTAGGGTTGTGTTGGTAAGTTTGAGATTTTTGTCTGTAAGAATTGTCACTTGTAGAAGATTGTAACTGTTCTAGACAGCACAGTAAGCCCCCGCCATATAGCAATTGATTTATGCCGAATGAGATTTTACCAGTTTTCAGCTTAATCATCTGAGTTGGCAGAAAGCCAGCCAAGAAGAGGTGATACTCAGGTTGTGCCTCATTCACGTCCTCTTGAATAAGAATGCAGACGACAACTGAATTTTTTTCAACTTCTTCTGAACTAATTGACCATCTGACTTTATCAATACTGCCGTAACGTGACTTAACCGCGATGCCAACCGATGGGTCAGAACTCAGCGTAAAATCAACTTTGCCATCGCCACCGAATCTTCTTTCATAATCGATTTCAGTCACAAAATCAGCTAACCGTTCTTTGACAACTTCCTCACCGAGTTTTCCTTTCAAGTTGTAGATAAAAACGTCACGAACTGGCGAAGTGCGCTTATACTTTTCAGCCATCTGCCAGCAAAATTCCCGTAGTACCTTTAACCTCTCTCCGGAGATGACCGTTAATTCACTATGTTGACCTTCTGTTTTACAATGAAGCAGACAGCCAGATGTTAGCCTTTTGATAAAGTCAGATTGTAGCGATCGCAGTAGGGTAATCCAGTCCATTGATAGTTCTGCGAATCTTTTTATTAGGTTATCTTATCAAAATATCAAGTCAGCGTAAAGCTTTCATCTAAAAACCTCGGTAAGGGGGAAACCCCGAAGTTGCTTGGTGACTCAGGAGCAGAGCAACGGTATTTATATCGGGGATGACAGCGACACGGGCGATTTTACTTGTGGGATATGCAACTGAAATGTCTTCTGACCGTGTAGGCAATAATTTTGAGGTAAAGTAAACTACAAACTTAAGTCGTAGCATTTCGGATTATGCCCCGTAAGAAGCGGATTGCACAGGACTTACGCAAAGGTAACGTATTTTCGTCCGCAGCGAGCGGAGCGAAGCAATGCCAGTCTTGACGAGATTGCTTCGCTCCACTACGTTTCGCTCGCAATGACCAATCATTGCTGCGTAAGTCCTGTTGCACTCTTAGCAACCTCAACCATAACCAAAAATTCCTCGGTTTGAAGAGACAAAGCAGATAAGCCCTAGGGCTGGAGGTAAGCATGAAGGTTTATCAGGACACTTTTCTTAACATGTCAAGAATGACGATAACTACAGCAAGCGATTAGAATCAAATCTGATTAAATCAAACCTATTCAACAGCTAACATGCTTGCCTGGATACGCCATCTTTTAAGCCAATTTTTTAGTAAGTCAAGGACAATCAACAACGAACCCCTGAATAAAGTGAGTTTGATTGTCATTATTTTGATTGATATTTTTATCTTAATCAATGTTTTTGCGGGACTAGATGATATTAGCAGATGGCATCTCAGCCCGACCCAGGCTTATACATGTTATTCCGAATGGAAAAATTACCGAACACAAACCACCAAAGATAAAGACTATGAAATTGTCAAGCAGTCATTACCACATGACACAAACAATCCACCATTATTTCAGCAGACCTATCAACAAGTCCAAGCCGGACATATCGGTAACGTCTCTGACGTATGCTTGAAGTATGCAAAATACAAAGATAATATTTACAATTCGGAAATTCAGCAAACAATAAAAACCATTGACTTGAAACAAGCGAAAATCAGTACCCTTGAACAAGCTAATCGCAACATTCGCGATCGATATGATTCCACACTTTTAGAAAAAATTGCAGGTCAATCTCGTGAGCAATCAATCAATTCAGTCAGTGCTGAAAAAGCAAAGCTTGAGTTAGAGGAAAATAATCGCAATATTTCTACGCTTTCTCAGGAAGTTTCTCATCTTAAAAATCAAGTGGTTGCAAAACCAGAAAGCGTTAGTTTTATCAGCTTTCTTAAAGATAACGAGAAATTTAGGGCAGTTGAAAAAGGCTATCAGCAGGCGTCCTTTTGGTATCCAAGTATCCAACTTGCTTTTCAATCCCTCTTTCTTTTGCCGCTAATTATCGTCACCCTATCAGTTCATAACTTTGTCAGGGCGAGAGGATATGGACTGATCTCGCTGATTAGCTGGCATTTGCTGGTCATCTTTTTTATACCACTAATCCTTAAAATTTTTGAATTTCTGCAAGTCGGCGCAATATTTCAATTTATCTTTGATATAATTAGCGCCCTTTTGGGTGGGTTACTTTTCCTCATCAGCTATGTTTATATCTTACTAATTCCAATTATTGGTTTCGGAATTATTAAGTTTCTTCAAAAAATTGTCTTTAATCCTAAAGTTCAAGTAGCTAAAAGAATTCAAAAATCATGCTGTATCAAGTGTGCAAAAAAAATTCGACACCATGACATCTACTGTCCCCACTGCGGTTATAATCAATATGTTGAATGCCCCAACTGTCACAATCTTACTTACAAAGATTTCCCATATTGTAAAGAGTGTGGATATTCTCAAGAGTCCAGTAATTTGTAATTGATAGGTATAACAAATGCGGCTATAATCTATGACTAAATCATAACTAGCCCGGTCGTATAGTTCACTTAATACTGTTTGTAAATCCAGCAATGGTTCAACATCTTCTGAACGCAATGGCAGTGGAAATGAGGGAATCACATTTTGTAAATTAAAAGCATATAAATCAGCTTTGGGACGGCGTGACCCTCGACTAACCAAAATCCGATAATCACTTTGAATATTATTGCCTAAAGTCGCCATTGGTTCTCCTGTACGCAATAAATCAATTTCCACCAGATGCGTTGAACTCCCCAAAACCCGTTGACGCCTAGTTTCGTATGCGTTACGTCCTTCCCCTGCACGTTTATTCTTAGGCGAGAGAACCTCAATCACTGTCACTACTTCTTTGGTTACCACATGACGCACCTCTAAATATCTCTCCTTTACTGTCTCAGGCATAGGAAGCGTCACCGTCGCAGGTTGGACAGAAGGTGCAGCTACCGCTACATGGGGCATGGTAGGATTCGTTGTATTCACTGGACGTTGCACCACGAAATCAGGAATATTAACTAAGAGTCTTTCGTCGCTAGTAGTTTGATAAATTCGCTCCTCAATTGCTACAAAATATTTAGGGCGCAGTTGGGGAGATAACGAGTCTGAGATCGCCACTATTAATCGCCCATGCACTCCGGGCCATAATTCAGGATCTTCTAAATAGGGGTTCATCCCTGGAAATGGAAAGGACACTTGTAAACCTCCCTTAAAGCAACCGACTCTTCAACTAAATGATCCAATTCTTGCTGCATTTGTTTTTCAACAAAATCATAACAAGCATCAACGTAGTTACGATCCCGCGCTGCTTGGTTGCCGTACCGTTCAAAAACAATAGGAGTACAGACACGAGTGTGAATTTGCACAGGTAAAGGAATATTAGGTAGAGGACCAATGGACAAGCCCCAAGGTAAACCTAGATAGATGGGAAATACTTCTGGATCTATCTGATATAACCATGGCAATCCCCATTGATTTAACTGTTTTACCAGTTCATAGCAATCACCTAAAACAATTAAAGTATCATGAGCGCCTACAGAGATCAGGGGAATTATTGGGACTTCTTTCCTTAATGCCAGTTTGATAAAGCCTTTACGACCAGCAAAATGAATTTTATGTCGCTGGCTATGAGGACGAAACATATCGTGTTGTCCTCCAGGATAGACCAGAACGCTAGCCCCCCTGTCAAAGGCAGCACTTGCCGTTTTTGGATGTGCGACAATGGCACCACTTTTCTGAGCTAAATGAGCAATCGTTGGGCTTACCCTCCAAGCAGAGGGGTGCATCAAACCGTACACTAAACGTTTAGTTCCAAAGTGCCGGAACCAATCGTACATCATCATGATCATATCGGGAGAGGCCATCCCTCCATTGTGAGAGCCAACCAGTAATACCTTTCCCTCAGTCGGAATATGATGCCAGCCATCGGTTTTTACTCGGAAGTAGTAGCGGTAAAACCATTGCCACAGGGGCATCAATGATTCAATGAATTGAGGGTCACGCTCTTCTAGAGACCAGCCGGGTAAAGATTTAACTTTTGTTTGATTGCTCATAAATTGAATGTATTTACTCTGTTAGAACTTAATATCTAAAAATACAATTTTTGCAAAATAATTATATAATTAATACAATAAAGAGCATACAAATGGATTAGAATTATTAATTTTTTAGTTATTTATCTAGTACACAGGTCAGGGAAATAGACATACCATTCAAAACAGCCACAAAGCCCACAATGAAAGCTTTTTGAATTTTGAATTTTGAGAAGCGAGGGTCAACATCATCATATCCACACCTAACTAATTTTTGTTAACCTAAAATTTAGAAGAGAGAATGCTTGAGAGAAAGCCTAATATAAAAGATATTCCTCTAAAGGAAATGTCCCCTGGTGGGAGTGACCCCAATTGTTTCGATTGTAAAGAAGCATGGTATCCTGTCCATTACCTTCAAGACTTAGATAAATCGAAACCAACACCTTTTACCCTATTGGGCAGAGATATTGTGATTTGGTGGGATAGGCAGGTCAAATCTTGGAAAATCTTTGAGGACCAATGTCCTCATCGCTTAGCACCGCTCAGCGAAGGCAGAATTACTGATGAGGGGCTATTGGAGTGTCCATACCACAGCTGGGCTTTCTCCGGAGATGGGAGTTGCCAGCGGATTCCCCAGCAGATTGCAGGTGGAACAATATCAAATCCGGTAGCATCTGAATGATTAAAAAACCGCAGAGACGCCAAGAACACAGAGGAAGGAGGAATAATTCTGGTGCAAGCGGATTTGATATAACTAGATCCAGTTTACAACGTTCTCCGGGTTGCGGATCAACCACTCGGGTAGTGCATTCACCCAAAACCTCCCTTCAATCAGTATGGGGACGGCTACCGTCGCCCTTTGTTGGTGAATTATTAATATACTCGTCGCAGTTCTTCTATAAGAAAAATGCAGAGAACCCCTGAGAAGCAGGACGCGCAAGCGTCTGAGCT
>CAZZXJ010000132.1:8124-12064 GCA_964657905.1 uncultured Stigonema sp. | reverse complement strand
CTACAGGAGGGTTTCCCTCCGCAGGCGACTGGCGTCATGGGGCTACTGGTACAGTCAAGAGTGCGACAAGTAATTGCTCATTTTTCAAAGCCTTTGGGCATTGCTCCTTGGTTTACTGGTACTAGGAATTGAAAGGATTATTCCATGCCCCATGGCCTATTCGCTGATACATAATTTATTTTCAAGTAACTTCATCTGCCATTGGCTAGAAGTGTTTTACTTCTTTTATATATGGCATAAGTTACTCTTCCATTTAGCAAACTAAGCCCAACGACAGAAGCGACACAAGCTCTAAAAGTGTCTCTCCAGACTGAAGTTAAAAGGCTGGAGAAATCGATATATTTAGTTTTAGCTTTGATCCCCAATAAGTTTTAGGCAAAATTTATGAGGCATCAGTTCTAAAAACTATGTATCGCATTGTTAACAAAATAATTGAAAAATATGACACAAAGCTAAAAAGATTCTAAAGTTAATTTTTTCGTTGGGATCACTAGAACAGCTATCAAATCACGGTTTTCGGCTTTTATCCGTATTTCTGTCTAGAAGCAGAATAAAAGCAAGGAAATGTCAGCCCTAGACGGCACTAAATATGAAACACATCAAATTGTTGACTTCTGCCTGTCGTTATTGTCACTATTACAAGCCAGAGGGGCGTCGTGGCGGAGTTTGCCAGCAACTGGGAGCACCAGTTCAAGGAAATTGGAAAGCTTGCTCTTTGGCACTCCCACCTTTTGCACCTAGTTGGGAAAGTTTAGAAGATGTTTGGAGTTTGCCAAATGCAACACCAGTCATAGCTTCAAGTTTAAATAAATCTGCACTTGCTGCTGTGGAGGAAACAGCTTCGTGTTCCTCTTGTGAACAAGTAAAAGTCGAGGCAGTGTTAATTTAGTCCTCTGCCTGCTGATCAGAATAGGAAAACGAAGATCCCTGAGATCCGATTTTAGTGTGGTTCCGAGGAACGTCAATACCAATTTTCACAAATAGTGAACGTTTCAAACTTTGCCTTGGTGAAAGGGATATTTATAGGCTGAGCTACCCATGATTACCGGACTGTTGAGCAGCAGTTAACCCAAAATAAAATTTGCTTTTAACATTTCTGGGTTTGTGAAAGACCTTGATACATAGTTGTTAGTTGTTGGTTTTGATAATAACAACTAACCACTAACAATTTCTGCAATTCTATGGTAACCAGGGAAAGGCGCTAAAATTAGGCGGACGTTTTTCCAGAAACGCTTGTTTTCCCTCAGACCCTTCTTCTGTCATGTAATAGAGTAAAGTCGCATTCCCAGCCAGTTCTTGCAAACCAGCTTGACCATCACAGTCAGCATTAAATGCTGCTTTTAAACAGCGAATGGCGAGCGGGCTTTTTTCTAAAATTTCTTGTGCCCACTGGATACCTTCTGCTTCTAACTGTTCCACTGGAACAACGCAATTAATCAAGCCCATTTCCTGCGCTTGCTGAGCATTGTATTGGCGACAGAGAAACCAAATTTCTCGTGCCTTTTTTTGTCCGACAATGCGGGCAAGATAACTAGCACCAAAACCACCATCAAAACTGCCGACTTTGGGACCAGTCTGTCCAAAAATAGCATTATCTGCGGCAATGGTGAGGTCACAAATCAAATGGAGGACGTGTCCACCACCGATCGCATACCCAGCTACAAGAGCAATTACCACTTTCGGCATAGAACGAATTAGGCGTTGCAAGTCTAGCACGTTTAAACGGGGGATGCCATCATCGTCCACATAACCACCGTGTCCCCTGACACTTTGATCGCCTCCCGCGCAGAAGGCGTATTTCCCATCAGTGTGCGGTCCCGCACCAGTAAATAATACAACACCAATCCTGACATCTTCGCGAGCGTTGCAGAAAGCATCGTACAGTTCAAATACGGTTTTGGGACGAAAGGCATTGCGTTTGTGAGGACGGTTGATGGTGATTTTAGCAATGCCGTCAGCTTTGTGATACAAGATATCTTCGTAGGTTTTGGCAGTTTGCCAGTTGATTTGCATTTCTAGGATGGAGTGATACTTCAGCTTGAGAATTGTATCTTAGGGTGGGCTATGCCAACCTAATAATTGTGCGACCATGATCTTTATATATATAAGTAAAAGTAAAAAAGCTTTTTATGGCATCACCGAAAGTTGAAGACATCACCACAGAGGATACCTTAATCACTGCTGAAACAGACCGACTGGGATATGCAACCTTTGCCCAGTATTTGGCAGACAGTATTTGCGACATGACTATTGCTGAAGGATATGTAATTGCGGTGTACGGTTCTTGGGGTTCCGGCAAATCGACATTGATGAAGTTTATAGTTGAATATCTCCAGCAAAAGCCAGAAAAGGAGCAACCAATTATCGTCCCCTTTAATCCTTGGTTATTTTCTGGATACCAAGACATTACAAGGCGCTTTTTTGACCAATTAAAAAATGTTCTTACCAAAGCGACATATGTGCCTAAAGGCGTAAGAGAACGAATAGCCGATGTGGCTAAAGTTGTTTCGCAAATTCCTCTACCTTACGCTCAAGCTGGTACAGCAGTGGCGACAATATTTGACGACCAGGAAAAGGACGCTTCTGAGTTAAAAGAAGACGTCGAAGTCACACTAATACAGCAAAAGCAACGAATAGTCGTAGCAATTGACGATATTGATCGGCTTGCTGGTGAGGATATCAAGCAGCTATTCCGTCTACTAAAAGCGATTCCGAGTTTTACTAACGTTGTCTATCTTCTGGTTTTTGATAAAGAAGTTATTCTCAAAGCACTTGCAGAAACTCAGGATGCATCCGCAGAAGAATTCCTTGATAAAATTATTCAAGTTGCTTTTGAGTTACCTTCTCCAGATAAAACCTCACTCCGGAGACTACTTTTTGAAAAAATTGAAAGTGTAATGGCTGACCCACAAAAGCAGTTATTTGAGCCAGCCTACTGGAGCAAGATTTACTATCAAGGAATAGACCATTTTATTACTAATCTCCGCGATATTGTTCGTCTGACTGACACTCTGACGCTGACATATGCGACAGTGAAAGATGAAGTGAATCCAGTTGATTTCATTGCTCTGGAATCGCTCCGAGTATTTTGCCCGATGGTATACGACATCATCCGTAAAAATAAAAATGCCTTTTTAGGAGAAGTTAATTCTTCCCTTGACGAACTCAAAAGTCTGCAAAATTCCTGGATAGCTCAGCTTCCAGATGAGCATAAGCAGCCAGTGCAAAAGTTACTAATGAGTATTTTTCCTAAATTAGAAGGTGTTTGGGGTAGTAGCTACTACGATGAAAAACAAGAATCAGAATGGTGCAAGCAACTGCGTGTATGCTGCCCAGAAATATTTCCCATTTACTTTCGTTTAAATTTATCAAAAAGTGAATTATCTAATACTCAAATAACAGCAATTCTCGCTGTGGCTTTTGACGCAAAGGCATTTGGAGAAAAACTTACAGAACTTGCTAATCAAATACGTCCTGATGGCACAACACAAGTAAGAGCATTTCTGGAACAACTGGATAATTACACTGAACAAGCAATTCCTTTAGAAAGCATTCCGGCAATTGTGCAGGCTTTTTTTGATGTTGGCGAACAACTGTTGCGTGTTGAAGATGAACCTACAACCATATTTGATTTTAGCAATGAAACGAGAATCAGTCGGATCATCTCACAGTTGTTAAGTCGGCTGGATGAACCAGCACGTTTTGAGGTGTTGAAAACTGCGATTTCCCAAGGTAACGCATTATCAATAATTGTTAATGAAGTAAAAACTTTAGCTGAGCAACAAGATCAGTCTGATTCAGATACATCTCTCCCAGAAGCGGAATGGCTGATCAGCGCACAACACCTTAAAGAACTTGAAGAAATTGTCGCCAAAAGGCACCCGGAAAAAGAGTCAGATGAGGAAAAAATTGATGCTGTTGTGGATAGTGCCGTAAACTA
>CAZZXJ010000132.1:0-8024 GCA_964657905.1 uncultured Stigonema sp. | reverse complement strand
TAGATGGTAGACAGTTGTCTATAACTTTTAGAAAAAAGGCAAAAAAGCGGCATTAGGGTCAAAAAGGCGTAGGTTGGGGAGCCAGCGCTGCACGAGGGTTTCCCGTTAAACTGCAACTGCTCCCAATCAGAAATATCTATCCCATGTGCTAGTGCAGCGCGGCGTAAATAAAGCCACCATTTCAAACAGGCACAAGCGTTGATATATAAAGCTTTTGACTTTTGAATGAGTGACTTTTGATGAACGCCTTGCGGTGCTAGGCACTTGTCAGGAGCCGACGTTAACTGTATATGACAAATTAAACGGCTTGAAATTAGCTCCGGGTTTTGGAGTACCGCTTAACTCCAGTTCATAAGCTCCTGCCTTGGGAAATACGATGTCTGCTCCGGGAATACCCTGATGCTGATCGCCTGTTACGGCATGCAAACGTGGCTTCAGCAGGGGAGCATCGCTTTCATTATGAGGGTTAGGGTAGACAGCCAACTGACAGTTACATTGTGCAAGGGGAATGAGTTGCCCTCCTTTACGGGTTAGCACGATCCAAGCTTGAGCCGTTTGACCTGCTTGGGGATTGTCATGGGGTTCTATATGCAGCAGACCGCCCACATCTCCGGATACCTTTTCAGTGTGAGCAGCAGCTGGTGTAGCAATTAGAACTGAAAGTAACAGCCATCCCAAATGTTTATTTAAACTGCGGTAAAACATAGAATTTCTAAAAGTGAGCGAAGTAGTAAGGGCTGATTGGGGGGAGGCGACCGGACAACAGTGTGAAAATTTTCGGTGCTATTTCCCCACCTAACTTCAGCAAGGGGTATTCTAAGTGAATTGAATACCTGTGTCAAAAGACAAGCTGTCATACTACCTTTTAGATGTTATGCAAATTTCCCCAAATTCTCCTGACGCCACTTAGCATCTGCTTTGCGATTTGTCCGCAACTCCAAAACCCTAATTCCTTTTGTTGGTAATGGGTTTAATCTTGTTTGCAACTGCTCCCAAGAAGTCATTAATTCATGCTCGACACCATAAGTTGCACTCAATTGAGCGAAATCAATATCCTGCGGGGTAGCAAAAAATTCTTCAAATGGTGGCTCAAATTTGGCAATAGGTAACATTTCAAAAATTCCCCCACCATTGTTGTTAATTAACAAAATGGTTAAGTGTCCAACAAATTTATTTCTGATTAAAAATGCATTAGTGTCGTGTAATAAAGCTAAATCCCCCGTTAACATCACACTGCTTTGATGGCGATGGGCAATTCCCAAAGCAGTGGATAATGTGCCATCAATGCCATTAGCACCCCGGTTGAACAATGGTTGTACACCTGAGTGAGTCGGTTTCCAGAAAAATTCCACATCCCGCACCGGCATACTATTGGCGATAAATACAGGCGTTTTTTGTGGTAAAGTCTGAGAAAGTAACCAGGCGACTTTGCCTTCAAATAACTCCTCTATTTTCGTCATAGTCTGGTCAACAGATGCCCTTACTTTCGCTTCAGTTGTACACCATAGCTGGAGATACTGGGGTGAGGTACTAGCATCAGTACGAGGCTGCGCCTGGGAACGAGTTAATACCTCAGCTAGCTGTTGTGCGGATATTTGCAGGTGAGTTGTCCTACCGTGCAGGGGATCAAGGTTTTGATAACTAGGGTCAATCACCCATCGTCTTGCTTGGGTAGCTTTGAGCCAGGTACGCAGTACTGGACTGGTGGGCATTTCACCAATTTGAATCACCATCTCGGGTGCTAGTTCTTTCGCTAATTCATGATTCCGCAAAATCAAGTCATAGGTAGAAATGATCTGGGGATTGAGATCGGCATAATTTCTCACAGGGGAGAGTCCCTCCGCCAGCACGGGCCATTTGAGAGTTTGGGAAAGTTGAGCGATCGCACTACAATATAAACCTGGCTGTTGCGGTTGGGCAACACCAGCGATGATAATTCCGCGATCGCATTGCTGCCATTGCTGGAGAGGGTGAATGGGTAGGGGCGGGGTTAGACTAACCGTACGGCAGTCGGCAGTCGGGATAGTGGTGTTTGTTATGCCAGCGTTGAAGTCTTCTAGGTGAAACTGGGACTGTAATGATTGTAGAGACTGAAGATGCAAAGTCTCTACATCAGCAATGGGTACGAGGGGGTCGCGAAACGGAATATTTAGATGCACAGGTCCTGGTACGGGAGTTTGCGATCGCTCCCACCCATGAATCACCATTTGCCGCAAATAAGCTAACATTTCCATGGATGGTGTGGGCAAAGCTAACTCTGCCTGCCAGTTTGGGTAATTGCCATATAATTTCAACTGGTCTATAGTTTGTCCAGAATGGCAATCTCGCAATTCTGGCGGTCTATCGGCGGTGAACAGCAACAACGGTACACGACTATATGAGGCTTCAATCACCGCCGGATAAAAATTCGCGGACGCTGTCCCAGACGTGCAAACAACTGCTGTGGGGCGTCCAGTTGCTTTAGCGACTCCCAAGGCAAAAAAGGCTGCCGCACGTTCATCCAGAATGGAAATCGCTTCAATATGCGGTAGTTGCTGGGCAAAAGCAACTGCTAGAGGTGTGGAACGGGAACCAGGACAAATCACTACACAAGTCAATCCCAGTCGCTTTAATGTCTCGGTAAAAATCGATGCCCATACAGTATTAATGTTTCTAAAATCAATAGTCATTAGGAATGGCGAATGGGGTATGCCCCATGTCCCTCTTTTTTCCATCAGTCTTCTTATCCTAGACTAATCAGGAGAGTCAGGAATATTTTTTATGGACTGCATTCATTTAACAGGAATTCGCGGCTATGGCTACACAGGGTATCTGCCAGAGGAACAGGTTCTGGGACAATGGTTTGAGGTGGATGTGAGCTTATGGCTGGATATCTCTACATCTGCCAAAACTGATGCGATTGAAGATACTGTGGATTACCGTAGCATCATCAGCTTGGTACAACATCTGGTAAAGACATCGAAGTTTGTTTTGGTGGAACGCTTAGCAACCACCATTGCAGATTCTATCTTGGATCAGAGCGATCGCGTGCCACAAGTCCAAGTCACTTTAAGCAAACTCGCCGCACCCATACCAGACTTTGGCGGCAAAATTAGCATCTGTCTGACTAGAACTAAGTCCACTGTCTGAAGCAGATTGGGGAAGCTGGCGTTGCCGGAGAGGAATAATCTCCCCCTGCACCATCTGCACCCCCTGCTTTGTTGGTTGAATCCTCTAGCACTCTTCGGATCGTAGACAATCGAGAACCCCTATAAGTGGAATAAGTATTGAGCAGACGCTATTAATCACATCTGTATGCAAAATTTTGCCAAAATTCCGTAAGTATGTATCAAATTTACAAAAATTAAAGTATAAACTTACTATTCAGCTAAGTTTATACTTTTTTGTGATTTTAATAACATTTAAATTTTTTATCTGTTTTTTGTAAATACCGTTATTATTTATGGTTGAGTTTAATTAAATAATTATCTATTATTGAAAATAAACACTTTATGCCTAGTAACTTTCTGGCTATAGACGATTTGAGGAGAAGATATTGATATGATCTGCGTAATAACATGTCCGATTTAACACTTATAATAAGGCAACTACGAACCTATTTTTTATTTATAAGTAATTAAGCGGACATGATATAGAATAATCAGATTAGCCTTTACTAAACACGAGCAATGCGGTCATCTATAAAAATTTTAATTGACTATTAATCGAGATTCTACTTAAGTAAAGATATACATACTTTGAATAGTGATTATGATTATTCTCTGTCCTATAAAATTGTTTCTGACAATATCTTAACTCTAGCAAACAGGTTATTTTATCATGATCGGTTCCAAAATCCTAATTGTTGAAGATGAAAAAATCCTGGCTATAGATATTAAAAACAGGTTACAAAAATTAGGATACTATGTATCACAAATAACTAATTCTGGTGAAGAAGCAATAAAGAAAGTAGCAGAAAATAAACCAAATTTAGTATTAATTGATATCTGCTTAGCAGGAGAAATAAATGGTGTGGGAGTGGCAGACATCATCAAGAATAATTACCAAGTTCCAGTAATCTATTTAACCGAGTATTTAGAAGATACAAATTCACCTAAAAATTCTGCAAATGAGCCTTTTAGTTATCTTCGCAAACCATTTGCTGAAAAAGACTTGTATATGACCATAGAAATGGCGCTTTATAAGCACAAAATTGAAAGGATATTACAGTCAGAAAAGCAGCATCTGAAAGCAATTATAAATAGTATGGGGTGTGCAGTAGTTGTCACAGAGACTAATGGTTGTATCCAAATGATTAATCCTGTAGCGGAAGCACTCACGAGTTGGCAGCAAAATGAAGCATCCGGTAAAAATATAGCAGAAGTATTAAGCCTGGTTGACAAAGATACGGAAGAAGCAATTGAAAATTTAGCCACAAAGGTAATTGAAGTAGGTACAGTTTTGAAACTACCGGAAAATTGTATTTTAATTGCTAAAGATGGCAAGAAAATACCCATTGGAGATAGTGTCGCACCCATCCGCAATGACGATGGCAATATTACTGGTGCGGTATTCGTTTTTCAAGATATTACTCAACGCAAACAGACAGAAGCACAACTGCACCGCAATGCTTTTTATGATGCACTGACAGCACTACCTAATAGAGTTTTATTTAATGATCGACTGAATCAAGCGTTTGAACGTGGTAAACGACGGAATAATTATCACTTCGCTGTTTTATTTTTGGATTTAGATGGCTTCAAGGGGATTAACGATCGCTTTGGGCATCGGATGGGCGATAATTTTTTAGTAGCGATCGCCCAACGCTTAGAGTCGAGCTTACGTAGTGGCGATACTGTAGCAAGATTTGGCGGTGATGAGTTTGCTATTCTTTTAGAAGAGATCAAAGATGTTACTGACGCTACAAACGTTGCTAAACGCATTCAAGATACCTTGGAATTGCCACTTTATCTCAATGGACATCAATTATTTATCACAGCCAGTATTGGTATTGCTTTGAATAGCAGTAATTATGAGCAGCCAGAAAACCTATTGCGGGATGCTGATATCGCCATGTATCAAGCTAAGGAGCAGGGAAAGGCTCGTTATGCAGTATTTACAGCAATTTTCAGGTAATCAGACCACAGTCGTAGGGGCGAACGGTGAGACAGCCCTGTTCGCGTTAGCGTAAGCGTTGCGATCTTCCGGTACTCCGGCGTCAGGGGTAGCGATAGCGCAGCGTTAGCGAGGAACGAGCGTCGGAACGAGCGTCAGCGTCTCCCCTTGGGAGAAGGAGGGTTTCCCGACAGAGGGGACTGCGTTAGGGTCAGCGGTAGCGAGGGACGAGCGTCACCCGAAGGGCCGTTCGCCCCTACAAACGGTGTGGTTCATTTAGGTGAAAATTGCTGTAATTTCCTGTAGTCATTCTTTTTAAGAGTGCGAAACTGCCATCAAAATTGGCAATAATATTTCGATTGGCGCTCTATTTTTGACAGATGCAATTTAAAATCCTAAGTAGGAGGCATAAATAAATGAAAGTTTGTAGTAAGCGCTTTAGCGCTCTCATCGCCTACTAAGAGCCAATTGTATTAACTTTACTTTTATTTACATTGGGATTTTGGTGGTCAAGAAATTTACCACCAAACCCACCAGTTTTTCCTCACTAAGCGTTCTTTGTATGTATTAGTTGCTGGAATAATTATTTAGCTCAAGACTATGTAGACCATTTACGTTTTGATGCCCATCTACGCAGCATTCAGTCTATACTACTTATAGTATGACTCTGGGTAGGATATGGCGAAAATATCTATTTCTCTGCCAGATGAATTAGTGACTTACATCGACCATAAAGTTGAAAATCGCAGTGCGCTGATTGAAACTCTCTTGGAACAATGGCGGCAGCAACAAGAAGATGTAGCACTGGCGGCAGCTTGTTCTCTGGTAGATGAATTTGAATTAGGTTGGGGTAGCGAATGGCAGAACGCGGCGATTACGGACTGGGAAGCATCTGGATCGTGACTTTTGACCCATCTATAGGCACGGAAATTCGGAAAACCCGTCCGGCGTTGGTAGTTTCTGGTACTATGTTTAACTCCCAACGTAGCAAGGTTACGGTTCTCCCCTTCACTTCAGCACGACCTGATGACCCTCGGATACGGGCAGCAGTGGTAATAGTACCCTCATCACCACAAAACGGGCTGTCTGTAGATAGCCTACTGGTGTGCGTTGAACCGATGACCTTTGATAAAGTGCGACTAATTCAACGGCTAGGCGAACTAGAACCAGAACTCTTGCAACAAGCTCAAAACATCCTGCGCCGATACCTCAGCTTGAACACAAATGAGAGGTAAAACTTAAATGAGCATTATCGTCTTCGGCAGCATCAATATAGACCTAGTAGCGACAGCACCCCGGTTACCAGTTGCAGGAGAAACGTTGCTGGGGCGTGATTTTTTTCAGACACCTGGTGGCAAAGGAGCCAATCAAGCGGTAGCATTAGCGAGACTCGGAGTTCCTACTCAGATGGTTGGGCGTGTTGGTGGAGATAGTTTTGGTGCAGAACTCGTTAATAATTTAAAAGCTTCTGGTGTGCAGACTGATAACGTATTCGTAGATGAAACAGTGAATTCTGGTGTTGCTACGATCGCCGTAAATGATGCCGGTGAAAATCAAATTATCATCATTCCTGGTGCAAATGGACGTGTAAATCAGTCAGATGTAGAACGATTATCACCTTTATTGCCAGGAGCAACAACGCTGCTTTTACAATTTGAAATCCCCATGTCTACTGTTATTGCCGCAGCTTCTTCGGCGCGACAAGCAGGAGTAACCGTTATTCTCGATCCAGCACCTGCACAAATGGATGTGCCAGCAGAACTTTACCCGTTGGTAGACATTATTACACCAAATGAAGTAGAAGCAGCGCAACTGGTGGGTTTTCCTGTGTTTGGGGAGGAGTCAGCAAAAAAGGCAGCTGCAGTGTTACTGCAAAGGGGTGTGAAATGTGCGATCGTTAAACTAGGTGCTAAGGGAGTTTTCTGTGCAACCCCTGAGGAAACATTTTTTGTGCCTGCGTTTCAAGTTCAGGCGGTTGACACAGTGGCTGCTGGGGATGCGTTTAATGGCGGTTTGGCAGCAGCACTTTTTGAAGGGCAATCAATACGTCAGGCAGTTGTTTGGGGTGCGGCGGCGGGTGCAATGGCTGCGACGAAACCAGGGGCGCAGCCTTCGCTTCCGAACCGTGCGACGTTTGATACGTTTCTCAAGGAGAGGGGTGTTTAACTGACCGCAAAGAGCAGGTTTAATCTCATAACTGGACTATTTTAATTTGGTTAAACACTGGCGTGCTGGCGCTTCCTTAAATAAGGAGTTGTTTCTGCATCACCTACCTCCCAAGTATCAAATTCTTTCTCATATTCTAAAGCAGGGGAACCTTCAGTTATTTTTCTAATAATAGTCATTCCAGGACATCTACCTTGAGCATTACCATGCGTTCTTGGAGAATTTAAAGTAACAACTTCAAATCTTGGATTTTGATAAATTTGCTTAACGGCAGCGCCAACTCCATCAAAAAATAAGCTGTCGTGCATAAGTATATAACCACCAACTTCCAAATACTTTTCAAAATTAATTAATTCCCACATAACTGTTTTATAGCTATGATCGGAGTCCAAAACCAATAAGTCAAATTTCTTATCTTCAAGACAGGGAATAGCATCTTGAGAAAGTGTAGGAATCCATGTTATTAAAGATTTTAAATCTGTGTTTTCCCACAAGTGAGGCATATGGGCTGGGTCTATACCAAAGATATGACCCCCATTATTTAAATCCTTCAATGCTGCTGCAATACAACTTGTGGAATAACCATTAAAAACGCCTGTTTCTAGTACTATCTTCGGCTGAACCATTTGAACAAATGCATAATAAAATCTCCCTACCTCAAACTCCACACTTCCATAAATTATATCATTTGCATCAATATCATACCAACCACCTGTTTTTTTGTCGTAAAGTTTTTCATAGTTTAAAAGCTTTAGTGGTAACTG
>CAZZXJ010000131.1:0-12066 GCA_964657905.1 uncultured Stigonema sp. | reverse complement strand
GTTTCAAGCCCCGACCAATGCTGTGTCCCCTATACCCTACACCCTTCTTCTTGACTCCTGACTCCTGACTCCTGACTCCTAACTTATTACTTATGATGAATCTGGGAAGAATTTTTGTAATAGCAACAAATGTATTTCGGGAAGTAATGCGCGATCGCATCCTTTACATAATTGGCTTTTATGCTGTAATACTCGCCGCTGCAACTCGCCTAGTTCCTGAATTTGCAGCGGCTACAGAGGACAAAATGTTTTTAGACTTTGGGCTGGCGGCGATGAGTGCTATCGGCTTAATTGTTGCTGTTTTTGTTGGTGCGGGATTGGTTAACAAAGAAATTGAAAAACGCACTATTTTGGTGTTAATTGCCAAACCTGTTAGCCGGAGTGAATTTATCATCGGTAAATACTTAGGTTTGTTGGCAGTACTAGGTATATTCATTGCCTGCATGACAGCAATTTATCTGGTATTTTTACAATTTGGGAATATTGCTCATCCGACGGCAAGCATTTTGATTGCCGCAATTTTCCTATTCTTGCAGTTATCCTTGATGAGCGCTGTGGCTATGACTTTGGGAGTGTTGACCAGTTCCTTGTTAGCAACAGTATTAACCTTTGCAGTGTATTTAATGGGGAACATTACTCAAGATATACTACAACTGGGTCGTTTGGGTGGTAACCCAGACGTTGAGCGTCTCACTCAAGGTTTATATCTCGTATTACCAGATCTATCGAGGTTAGATTTGAAAAATCATGCCATTTATGGTATGCAAGCACTGCCTGACCTAACTACACTGATTAGTAATGCTAGTTATGGCTTGATGTACAGTGTCATGCTATTGGCGATCGCCATTTTGATCTTCTCCCAACGTGAGTTTTAACAAAAGTTAGTCATTAGTCATTTGTCATTTGTCTAATACTAATGACCAATGACTAATGACTAATGACTCCTTAAAAACAGAGTATCAAAGGTTGATGAATTGTGCCATCTGGCATGATAGTACCCCGTTGCTTTGTAAAAGTCATTTTTGCCTTCCAAAGGTTCGCTTCACTCAAGTTTGCCTCTGTTAAGTTTGCCCATGTAAGGTCTGTACCAGTTAAATTGGCTTGGTGTAAATTAGCTTCTAGTAGCGTTGCTCCACAGAGCTTTGCTCCTGTGAGATTTGCTCTCACTAAGTTAGCTTCAATCAGCGATGCTTCAATTAATTTAGCTTCACTCAGGTCTGCTTCGCTCAAATCTGCATGACACAAAGAAGCCTCACACAGTTTACTTCCACTTAATTTCACTCGCCACAAGAAAGCGCCACACAAATTTGCACCGCTTAAATCAGCTTCAATCAAATTAGCTTCACACAGCGAAGCATCATACAAATAAGCTTTTTGCAAATTAGCTTGCATTAAATTTGCACCACTTAGGTTTGCACTCCTGAGGATAGACCCACTTAGATTTGCACGACGCAAATCTGCTCCTATTAAGTTAATGCCACTTAAATCCACTGCTCTTAAGTCGATTCCACTCAAGTCACATCCACTAAAATCCCTTCGTTGATCACGTTGATCTGTGATTTGACTTAAAATCAAATCCTGTTTACTAGCATGATTTCTCATGGTATTTACCTCTAACTCCCGGGTGTCAATTGTCTTAAATGGAAATCCTGATAATCACTGTAGTTTGAGAGTACACTCCAGAAGTAGATCAGCTAAATAAAAAATCCGGGAAAAAAAAATAAAATTAGGAAAGAAACGTGAATATGCTTAAATCACGGGCTTAATGTGGTTTTTTATGTCAAAAAACCTTGAGACAAGTTAAGAAACGATGACAAGTAGATCGCAATCCGGGCAAGGTAATATACCAATAACTTGCCCAAAATCAGGATTGAGTAGCAAGCGCCAGTAATTTTTTAAGCCCACCCAGTGAGGCTGACGATAAAACAAATAGGCAATGGGCCAAACTATAAAGATGCCCAGTAAAATCAATGCTGGAGTAAAAAAAATCCAGGCAGCAACGGTATCATTATCTAACCAGGATATACCATATGTTTTTGGCATCTACAACTAACCTTTTGTGCCGTTATGACGCTTCGTCGTGATTCTACACTTAGTCTAGTTTCTCCCAGCATTCTTCATTGCACCATTTGTGCAGACACTCCTTTAAAACTGGGCATGATGGCTTCTGGCAATGGCAGTAATTTTGAGGCGATCGCCCAAGCAATTAAAGACGGGCAGTTGTCAGCCCAAATTCAAGTTTTAATTTACAATAATCCAGAGGCTTATGCAGCAGTACGGGCAGATCACTGGGGTATTCCATCTGTCTTTTTAAATCACCGCAACTACAAAAGCCGCGAAGATTTAGATGGGCAAATTGTGCAAACTTTGCAGCAGTATGATGTTGATTGGGTGATTATGGTAGGTTGGATGCGCCTAGTAACGCCTGTTTTGATCAATGCCTTTCCTGACAAAATTATCAATATACATCCCAGTTTATTACCTAGTTTTAAGGGAGTCCGTGCCATAGAACAAGCCCTTGCTGCTGGAGTAAAAATCACTGGTTGTACAGTGCATCTGGTGTGCTTAGAAATGGACAGTGGTTCCATTTTGATGCAAGCGGCAGTGCCAGTGTTGCCTGATGATACACCAGAAACACTCCACGCGAGGATTCAAGTGCAGGAACATCGGATTTTGCCTATGGCATTGGGCGAAGCCCAACGCCATAGGCATCCCATCCCAAGAGCGCAAACACCGCCTTAATTTTTAATTGCTGAAGACTGCGAAACCTTCCACAAATAGCTAGAAATCAAATTTGTCAGAATATGAGCGACAATGGGCACTAACAAGTTGCCACTCAGAAGAGCGCTATACCCTAATATTATCCCGATAATGGTTGCCCAAATGACATAAGGCCATTGTTGAGAACCACTAAAGTGTAAAACACCAAAGCAAAGACTCGACACGACGACAGCTAAGTGATCTAATCCCAAAGCTGGTAGCATTACACCTCGAAATAATAATTCTTCACTTAATCCTGGTAGCAGCCCCAGCCAAATTAAGTCGGGCATTGCTAGGGGCTTCAGGACCATATCTAGATAATAATTGGCACTTCTACGGTAAGGACGCCAAAGTTGATAAGCTATGCCACTCATACCAGTGATGGTTAACCCCAAACCCACTCCCATAAGCAACTCTCTTTCGTCCCAGCGCCAAGACATTAAGGAAAAGTTGCCAAATCGCAAACACAGCTTGGCGATTAACCACAAAATGATTGCAGTTATTCCCATCGCCACCAGCACTTGGGTGCGTGTCATGTATGGAATTTCTGGTTCTTGCTTCTTCTGCTGTTGCGTCACGGTAATTGAGGGAGTAGGGAATAGAGAGTGGGGAAGAGACGTTCCGCCGGGACGTCTGTACGGGAGTGGGGAGGTAAAGAATAAAAATTAAAAATTAAAAATTAAAAAGGGGAATTCTTGATTTTTAATGAGTGCATTTTTAATTTTTAATTTATTTCCCTACTCCCCAGTCTAATGACTAAGTGAATGTAAAGACGACAGTGTTGGGCTAAGGGCAGAGGGGTTGATGCCTGCTTTGTGTGCCACTAATACACCGAGTGCCTCTAAATATGAGTTTACCTGTATTGATTTTATCCCTAACGGTTGGGGAGGAACTTGTATTTGCGTTCGATTTTCTTGTACGGTGATGATTTGGCATCGCCTAGAACTTAAACTAAGCAAGGCACTACTGCCACAGGCGGTGGCTGGTACGATCACAGCATCGACTTGATTAGCCCAAATATCACTAGGTTCAGGAAAGTCATCGACTGTTCTGACAATAAATTGGGGTGCGCGACTCAAACCTACAAGTACACTTGGTAAAAAAGTATAGCCCAATTCTTCAGCAGCAGCACGGGGAGATAAATTTGGATCTGGGGGTAGGGGAGAGAGGGCAGGGGAATGGGCGCAAGGAATTTGAAAAGTGCGTACTACCAAATGGCTGATCACAGCTTCTGCACCAGCAATTGGATCGACACCTTGACCGTAGCGGTAGTTTTGATCGGCTTCATCCAAATCATCGGGGAACCGGGTAACAACTGCGATCGCTTCCGCCCCCACCCTCTGAATCAGTACCTCCGCTGCACGTAATAAACTATCCGGGTTGCCAATGGTTCCCCAACTTGCTCCTGATGCTGATATACGTAATTCCACATTTAATGGTGCATCTGTAATTACATAATCGCTGATAGATAATCCTAGTGTTGCTCTTGCAGCATCTGCTGCTTGCAGGTGTCGCAGCCGCAATTCTGGTTCAATACCTTGGTCAAAAAGTAAACCCAACCTATTTTGATGTACTGGACGCAACCCCCAGCATCCAGATGCAAATTTGTCAAGTCCATAGCCCTCAACGTAGAAAGCATTGGGCAGGTTCCAGTATAAACTTGCGCCATTGAGGACATTGGGGTGAGTGATTAGGCGATCGCAAACCTGGGCTACAGCTTTTGCAACAGGCATTGCATCTCCTGCATAACCTCCAATTGCTGCCCCAACCCCAGTAGGAACAATTAAAATAGCAGTATATGGACGCATTGGCTGGTGTGGAAATCAAAGTAACTTGTCGAAGTTGCTAATGGCTAATAGTTGATAGCTAATGGCAACAAACAATTAGCAATTAGCAATTAGCAATTAGCTGTTAGCCGTTACAACGGCTTCCACAGTGCATGATTGCTGTTCAACGTCCACAGAGGTAATTGCCCAGCGTAGGGGTTCTCCTTGTTTTTTTAACTCTACTTCAATTGCTTGTTGCAGTTCTGTGGGAGTTTCTGGCAATTCAATTTCTGCGCTAATAAAATGTGTTGTCATTGCTTTAATTCCTTGGTGAACAGGCACGTCTTGGCGGTTTCAAAAAACTTATTCAGCTTACTTACCAAATTGCAACTGATAAACAATGTCTTCCTTTTCTGTCTCTATTTTTAAGTCAGTTCGAGCATGTGCGACACAAAGTAATACATAGCCTTGTTTTTGCAATTCTGGACTAACACCCATGCCCTCACTTTGATCCACATTTCCGTGGATAATTTGACCAGCGCAAGTTGTACAAACGCCAGCATGGCAGGAACTCGGTAAACCCAAACCCGTTGCATCGGCAACCGATAATATGGTTTCATCTTCGGGAACTTGTAAAGTATGAGTTTTTCCTTGGTGGATAATTTCAACGGTGTAAGTTTTGGGCATATACAAAATAAAAGTGATGCAACGGACAAATAAAATATTGTATCTTATGAATAGGCGGAAAACTCACTTAACAGATGCATACACAAGAATTATCTGTTAACAAGAGCAAGACTTGCCAAGGCACTATAGTTACTGTGTTAATTATAAGTCCTTGCCAGACACAAAACTTAATCTAATCAGGGACTTCTTGCCTGTCAAGACTTGGAGGTCTAACTCCCCTGAGATTAGAGAAGTGATAATTAACACCAAAAAAATTGTGGCTGAATATTTGGAGAGGAGCATGCTCGAACAATACCGCCAACACGTTGCACAAAGAGCCGCACTAGGAATTCCCCCCCTGCCATTAGATGCAAAGCAAACTTCCGTTGTGTGCGAATTACTGAAAAATCCGTCTGCGGGTGAAGAAGTGGAAAGTCCTATGGGAGGTTTCCCGCGATCAGAACTTTCCCAGACAGAGACATTACTGCATTTACTGCGCGATCGCGTTCCTCCCGGAGTCGATCCAGCAGCTTATGTCAAAGCTGGGTTTCTTACCGCTATTGCCAAAGAGGAAATCACCAGCCCCTTAATTTCACCCATAGAAGCTGTGGAATTGCTAGGTACGATGTTGGGTGGCTATAATGTGCAATCCTTAATCGAACTACTGCAATTTCCCACCGTATCGGTATCATCATCTTCCGAAACACCTCTGGTGATGGGCGGACAAGGAAAGGAACCCATAGCAGCATACGCCGCAGTTGCTTTAAGCAAAACCCTGCTGGTCTATGATGCCTTCCACGATGTGTTGGAGTTATCCAAAACCAATCCCTTTGCCAAACGGGTCATTAACTCCTGGGCAGAAGCCGAGTGGTTCACCATTCGTCCCACTTTACCAGAATTCATCAATGTCACTGTCTTCAAGGTTCCTGGTGAGACGAACACCGACGACTTATCCCCCGCAGTGTACGCCACCACACGCCCAGATATTCCCTTACACGCCCTAGCAATGTTAGAGTCTCGCATGCCTGGGGCGTTGCAAACCATTGCTGAGTTAAAGAAAAAAGGGTATCCCGTTGCTTACGTAGGGGATGTGGTTGGTACTGGTTCTTCCCGCAAATCTGCCATTAACTCCGTACTGTGGCATATGGGGCATGATATACCCTATGTACCCAACAAGCGGGCGGGTGGATATATTTTAGGCGGTACCATCGCTCCCATCTTCTTCAACACCGCAGAAGATGCAGGTGCTTTGCCCATCCAGTGTGATGTGACTAAGATGGAAACCGGCATGGTGATTACCATTCACCCTTATAAAGGGGACATCACCAATGAGAGGGGCGAAGTTATTTCCACCTTCACCCTCAAACCAGACACCATCCGTGATGAAGTCCGCGCTGGTGGACGCATTCCTCTACTTATCGGACGCACTCTCACCGACAAAACCCGTCAAGCCATTGGTTTAGAACCCAGCACCCTCTTTATCCGTCCCACCCCTTGTGTTTCTCCCCCGTCAGGGGAAGTCGGCTACACATTGGCACAGAAAATAGTGGGTAAAGCCTGCGGTCTACCTGGTGTACGTCCCGGTACGTCTTGCGAACCGATAATGACTACCGTTGGTTCCCAGGATACCACGGGTCCCATGACCCGCGACGAGTTGAAAGAACTGGCATGTCTTGGTTTCTCTGCTGACTTGGTGATGCAGAGTTTCTGCCACACCGCAGCTTACCCCAAACCAGTTGATATCAAAACTCATCATGAACTGCCCGACTTTTTCGCCTCTCGCGCTGGTGTCGCTTTACGCCCTGGCGATGGGATCATTCACTCCTGGTTAAACCGGATGCTTTTACCAGACACGGTAGGAACTGGTGGCGACTCTCACACCCGCTTTCCCTTGGGTATTTCTTTTCCTGCCGGTTCTGGTTTGGTGGCGTTTGCAGCAGCATTGGGTGTCATGCCTTTGGATATGCCTGAGTCTATTTTGGTGCGGTTCAAGGGTGAATTACAACCCGGTATCACGCTGCGGGATATTGTGAATGCCATTCCCTACGTAGCAATTCAAAAAGGTTTACTCACAGCCGAGAAACAGAATAAGAAAAATGTTTTTGCTGGGAGGATTATGGAGATAGAAGGCTTGCCAGATTTAAAAGTTGAGCAAGCTTTTGAACTTACCGATGCGAGCGCTGAACGCTCCTGTGCAGGTTGCACCATTAAGCTGAGTCATGAGACTGTTTCTGAATATCTGCGATCCAACGTAGCGCTGTTGAAAAACATGGTAGCACGTGGCTACCAAGATGCTCGGACAATTATGCGTCGCGTTGCCAAGATGGAAGAATGGTTGGCGAACCCAGTGTTGATGGCAGCTGATGCGGACGCACAGTACGCCGAAATCATTGAAATTGATTTGAACGAAATCACTGAACCAATTGTGGCTGCTCCCAATGACCCAGATAATGTCAAATTATTATCGACAGTCGCTAACGATTCTGTGCAAGAAGTCTTCGTCGGTTCTTGCATGACAAATATCGGTCATTATCGGGCAACTGCCAAAGTGTTAGAAGGCGCAGGCCCAGTCAAGACTCGCCTGTGGATTTGTCCACCAACTCGCATGGATGAACAGCAACTAAAAGAAGAAGGTGTGTATGGTATTTTTGGTGCTGCGGGTGCGCGGACAGAGTTGCCTGGTTGCAGTTTGTGTATGGGTAATCAGGCGCGAGTTGCTGATGGGACAACGGTGTTTTCTACTTCAACACGCAACTTCAACAACCGCATGGGCAAAGATGCACGAGTTTATCTCGGTTCCGCTGAATTGGCAGGGATTTGTGCGCTGTTAGGACGCATTCCCACGGTGCAAGAATATATAGACATTGTGGCGAAGAAGATTCATCCTTTTGCTGATGATTTGTATCAGTATTTGAACTTTGATCAAATCCCAGGTTTTGAGGATGAAGGGCGTGTGATTTCAGTAGAGGAGATGCCCAAGATTGATGATATTTTGGGGATGCCTACGGGTGTAGGTAGGTAATAGGAAATTGCCCATAGATCCCCACAGGTGCGCCCAATCGAATTTGCCCTTTACGAATCATCGCCCTACCTGCTTAGGTTGACATCACTCGAGGAACGGGCTGAGGAGAAGTCCCCCCCGGAACTGGTTTGCGTTGATCCCGCGATCAAGCCTGAGTGGGGAGCCTTTACCGAGATTGCGCTCGAAGATGTCGCCGTAGTTGCCGACAGCGCCGAGAACGCGGCGCTGCCACTCCTTGTCGAAACCCAGATCGGGTGCGGCGATCGGCATTGCCCCGGCGTCGCCCGCGTACCACCGGGTGGACGGTCTCTCCGCGCTAATCAAGGTGTCCACCGTCCACGTGACGATCGCGGACCACTGGGCGTCATCGGTTCCGGTGGCGGCCATCACCGGGAAGGTGATCAGCTGCTCTGGGAGGACGCGGCTCGACAACCGATTCACTCCAGGGTCGAGGCGGATCGTTGCGAGGGTTGTGATCTCGCCAGCGATGGCATGGCAATTCTGCACGTTGTAAGTGTCGATCATCTCCCCGTCCTCGGAAAACGCCCGCCGGAACCAGTCCCGATGGAGCGCACCAAAGTATGCCTCCAGACTCCGATCAACCGAACTGCCGATCATGAAGCAAATGGTGTCCTTGGCGAGGTCGCTCACATGGTGCGCGGCTGAGGTGGATGCCACCATCACCGCGTGGGATTCCACGAAGACAGTAGGACCAGGTACTAACTTACCAGCCAGCTTCTGCTGGTCTATTTCACTGCCCGTGAGGAAGTAGACGTCGTCCTGCTGGTTGCGCACAGCGTCGAAGTCCTTCGGTGTCTCGTACTCATGGTATTCGATTCGTTCTGGCGATCTGAGTACTGCGGCGGCGATCGCACGGCAGACGTCAACGTAGAGGCCTTTCGAGCGCCCTCCAACGGTTGCACGTGCGAGACCCGGTCGCTCGACGCTGCCGCAACGGACCACATTGCGCGCCTTCACGCGTTCGAGGACGGAGCCAGCCCGAGCGACGGACATTGAGCCGCAGACACCGAGCAAGGTCAGCAAGACTAAAAGGAAGCGCATGAATTTCTCCTAAGGGAATGTCGAAAAATAGGGATTTCAAAAGCGTCTGGGAGCGACGTGCGACCCGATCAAAGGATGGGGCGCACCCCATCCTTCTAGGTCTTTAGGGGTTGGCTGCTGGGTAGGTGCTTGGCAGGGGGTTGAAGCCTGCGGGGATGTTGTTGACGATCCCTTGGCGCTGATCCTCCGGCGTGATCCCGATGGACTGGCAGCCTTGCCCACCGTAGTGCGGTAGCGTGTTCACGACGCTGTCGGGAATCTTCGCAAACGAGGCTGGCAGGGGCGGCGAGGTACCGAGCAGACGCTTCGGATCGAAGCCCGACAGCAGGCTGTCAGTGATCGGGGAGTTGATGTCGCGCGGGCCGAGGTACTTCTGCTCGAATCCTGGCGGACCGAACTGGTTGAACTTCGGGGAGTTGCCAGCCGCAAGCGCCTGCGCCTCATCAGGCAGGCTGGCAAGCGCGGGCAGACCGAAGATCGTGTTGATCGTCTCGATCACCGAGTTGTGATCGCCTTCGGCGTGCGAGACGGCATGGGTTCGTGCATAGGGTGAGATCAGGATCAGGGGTACGCGGACGCCACGGGAGAGCGGCAGCCCGTCGGGGCCATAGGACAGGATGCGCGGCGGGACGTGGTCGTAGAAGCCATCCGACTCGTCGTAGGTGATGATGATTGCGCTTTGCGCCCAAAGCTTCGGATTTGACGCGACTGCGTTGATCACGCGGGCCGCCATCCCCTCGCTGAGCTGCCGATCGCTGTAGCCTGGGTGGTCGTCGTCGCCCGCCTTAGCCGCATTAATCGCGGCGACCTCATCGGTCGGCGTGTTGGGATTCGTGATCGGTGGCGTTAGCCCCTGCTGGTTCGTGTAGCCGCCACGGATGTAGAACACGCCGCCTTTGGGCAGTGCATTGCTGGCTGTGTCGGTGAAGAAGTCACTAAGTCCGCGCAGGTTGTTGCTCACCTGCGGCGTATTAGCGATATAGCCGAAATACTGCGCGCCATTGTGATGGCTGACATAGGCATTGTGCGAGGCGACCCCGTTCGTGTCGGTCGGCTCGAGATCGTAGCCTTCCTGATACCAGCGCCAGTTGACGGGCTTAGTCCCAAGGTGCTGGATGAACGGGATGTCTTGCTGGATGTCCGGCAGATCGAAGGAAGGGTTCTTGTTGCCGACCAGAACCGCCTGAATGTCGCGCCCCTGGAAGGTGAGCGGCAGGCTGGCGAAGGTCAGGTTTGAGGAGATGTTGCTATCGGCGTAGCTCTCTTTCGCACCTGCGGGTTGCTTGTTGTCAGTCGTCTCGTCGAACTGGGAGCCGTAGAAGGGCTGCGGGTCGCTGACCAAAGGCGGTCCCTGCGTTGTGCCGGTGTGGCTGCCTACGCTGTAGAACTGACCGTCCGGGCCGTGCTTGACCCACTGCGTTTCACCCGACTGGCCCGCGAGCATCGCCACCGCATTCGGGGTAGAGGGCGTATCCTCGGTCGCGAAGATGTTGTCAAAGATCGTGAAGCGGCTGGCCCACTTCCAGAAGAACGGAATGGTGTCGCAGTCGATGTGCGACATCACGAGGTTCGCGAACTGCCTACCCTCAGAGATGTTGGCAGCCCCGCCTTTCGACGCAAAGCGCGTGTACTCTTCGTTGGCGAACTGGTCCATCTGTGGCTCGTTGTTCACAACATGGATCTTGGTCGCAAGCCCAGTGTGTGAGTGGTCAACGCTGTCAACGGCGCTAGCGTTCTGCTCGGAACCGATGCGGAATGGCTGAACTGTGATGTTCACGCCGTTGGCATCCGTGTAGGTCTGGGTGAAGCCGGGCGTTTTCTCAGCAGAACGAGGCTTCTGACCGTCTGAGTAGAGTCCGTTGACGCCCGGTAACGTGCCGTACTCGTTGTCGAACGAGTGGTTCTCGTTGAAGATCACGAAGACGTACTTGATCCGATCTCGCAGTAGCTGCGCGAGCACCTTCGGCGGTAGCTTGGGTTCCTTGGCTGGATCATTTAAGTATCGCGCAACCTCTGGCTGGGCGTTTGGCTGGGTCGTGACGGTCGTTCCGTTGTGCCGTGAAGACTCGTCCGTGGTTGACGAGCCGGCGAACGCGACCGGGATGACACAGTTCTGCAGCAGCGAGGCTGCCATGACCAGGGCAAGACGGGATTTCGTAAATCGTCTCGAAGCGCATTTGCTTGGTAAATTCGATATACCAATCCATGAACAGTCAAACCATTTCTTCCGAATTTTGCTGCTCATATTTTTGTTTAAGATTAGAGTTTCTCATGGTAAACACTGATGACAAAGTTTATTTTCAAGCCTGTTAGTTAAGCGAAGAATAAGGGAATATTATTAATTTGGTGTAAAAAATTAAGTAATACTTAAGTTGCCGACATTGAGTGTTGCCACATTCCGTCATATAGGCTATTTAGTCGCATATTTCGTCACAAAAGGGAAAATGGGTACAAGAAAGAGACGTAGGGGAGATGAGAACCCTGAGGTCAGGGAAGCTTGAAGCCCGATAGATAACAGAAATTAACAATAACAAGTAAAGAAAAAATAATAAAAATCAATAAAAACAAAGTTATGTAACAATAAATAAAGTTATATGAAATTTAATTTTAACAAAAAAGAATACATCCGTCAGGAGTCAGAATTCATTCTGAATTCTGTACGACTGGTGAGGCAGCGCGGTGAGTCAGTGCGGTCTTGGGGTCTCCCCAAGTAGAGCAACTGACGAACCCGTAAGGGTCATGTTCGTTACCCCCATGAGTGACTGCCGTTAGCGTTGCGATCTTCGACGT
>CAZZXJ010000130.1:0-12082 GCA_964657905.1 uncultured Stigonema sp. | reverse complement strand
CCCAGAAATTACTACCACCACAGCAGGTATAGTATCTACCTTGGGATTGATGTTGTTGTTAACACTCTAACTACAACGTTAAACATAGCGCCGCCAAAACCTACGTTTAAAAAGTAAAATATGTCGTTTCGCGTGAATGTTGATCCCCCGACCCTGACAATCAATCAAGGTAGCACCTTTATGGTGACTGAACAGGACGGGCAGATCACGACCGATGGAGAACTCGGTGTCTTTATGAATGACACCCGCTTTGTGAGCTACTATTCCTGTTTCGCAAACGGTCAGCCTTGGGAGCGACTGAACTCCAGCGCCACAGCATATTATGCTACACGGATCTACCTGAGAAATCCAGAGTTAACTACGGAAGACGGTCCTATTGCCCAAGGCTCATTGGGGTTTGTCATCACCCGGATTGCTGGGGAAGGCATCCACGAGGATCTCGACATCACGAATTATGGTTTGACAGCAGTCCGCTTCAATTTAGAAATTGCATTGCGCTCAGACTTTGCCGACATTTTTGAAGTCAAAGCACACAAATTTGTCCGGCGGGGGCACATTGTAACTCAGTGGGACGAGGATAGTAGGGAACTGCATACAGCCTACACTAACCGCGACTTCTATCGCCGCTTCACCTACCGAGTGGACAACTGCACTTCTGTTCCTTTCTACGCTAACGGTCGCATCACTTTTGAGGTGGCGCTTGACCCAGGTGCAACTTGGCATTCATGCTGCTACTACATTCTAGTGGAGTCCGACCAAGTTCACGAACCTAGCTCTGAATGTTATCAGATCTCATCTGAGACAGAAAAGCAACAGCAACAGTGGTTTGACCATGCAACTAAACTCACAACTGCTAACGAGGATATATATCGGCTGTACAGTCAATCCATTGAGGATATGGGCGCACTGCGGCTTTACGCTCACGACTTAGCCCCTGATGTTTGGATACCTGCGGCTGGAGTTCCTTGGTTCGTGACGATCTTCGGACGCGATAGTTTGGTCGTGAGCCTGCAAAACATGATGATCTATGCTGGTTTTGCACGTGGCGCACTGCAGAAACTTGCTCAACTTCAGGCAACGGAGATGGACGATTGGCGCGACGCCCAACCTGGGAAAATGCCCCATGAACTCCGCTTTGGTGAACTGGCACATTTCCATAAAGTTCCGCACACGCCGTACTATGGCACTGCTGATACCACGCCGTTATACTTGATTACTCTCCATGAAGCTTGGAAATGGATGGGCGACGATTCGCTGCTGCGCGAGTACCGTGAGGTAGCGCTACGCTGTCTTGAATGGATCGACCAGTATGGGGACTTGGATGGTGATGGGTTTCAAGAGTACAAATCACGCTCCTCTCAGGGTACCCAGAACCAAAGCTGGAAAGACTCTGGGGATGCTATAGTTTACCCCGATGGGAGTCAGGTGCAGCCGCCGAAAGCATTGTGCGAGTTGCAGGGCTACGTCTTTGATGCATGGATGCGCATGGCGGAGGTATTCACGGCACTTGGCGAGTCAGACCGAGCAACTGAGCTACGGACAAAGGCTGCCCAACTGCAAGCACGTTTTGAGGAAAGCTTCTGGTGCGAGGACATCGGCTTTTATGCCTTTACGCTCGATCCGGATAAACAGCCGGTGCGCACCATCGCCTCGAACCCAGGTCACTGTCTATGGAGCGGCATTGCCAGCCCTGAACATGCCGCCAGAGTTGTCAAGCGGCTGATGGAGCCAGATATGTGGACAGGCTGGGGCATTCGCACTCTATCGGCACATAACCCTGCTTTCAATCCCTACTCCTACCAACTCGGCTCGATTTGGCCCCATGATAATGGTATCATTGCGTTGGGCTTCAAGCGCTACGGCTTTGCAGCTGAAGCAGCACGCGTCGCCCGTGGAATTTCTGAGGCTGCCAGCTTTTTCTCGAACTATCGCCTCCCAGAGGTCTATGCAGGCTTTGAGGAACAGCCGGGAACGTTTCCGGTGCAGTACTTTCAAGCAAACGTACCCCAGGCGTGGGCGGCTGGATCTGTCTTCCACCTGCTCCAGGCGATTCTCGGTTTGCAAGCAGACGCTCCTAACAACCGACTTTACGTCAATGCCGACTTACCAAAGTGGCTACCTGAGATTACACTCCGCGACGTTACCGTTGGTCATGCGAGTGTTGACCTGCGATTCTGGCGGGAGGGCGAACGCACACGGTGGGATGCTTCTGTCCAAGCAGGTAACATTAATGTAATTGAGCAAACCTGGCAACCTTGGCTTCGAGTGTAGGGTGGGCATTGCCCACCAGATCCTGGTTTTGTGCGGCATAGCCCTGCCTACGTGTATTTCAAAAATAAAATAGGAATCCTATATGCAAAATGTTGATGATTTTGTCATAAATAAATCAGCAGATACTCAGTATCCTATTGATGATTTACTGAACCTTATTTACTGGACATCATTTGACATCGTTCAACAATTCCTGCTTCATCCAGCCGTGTCGGCACGTTACTGTTCACAGGCATCTAATTTCGGATAGTCCCTACCCTACTACTTATATGTTCTTCTGGTACTTCAGCTAAATTCTTAGATGCATGTAAATCTCTATCCTCTGTATGATTACAGGCAGCGTTACTACAAACAAATATTCTATCTGATAGCTTTAAACCATCATTTTTCTGTTTGCACATCCTGCATTGTTTTGAGGATGGATACCATCTAATGGCGGGATTTGACGTACCCAAGGCTGTGAGTGTGTATAACATTCCTCAAGGTTATGAGCCAGTGGCAGCGATCGCACTTGGTTATATAGGAGATCCACAAACTTTACCTGAAAAATATCTTCAACGAGAACTATCGCCTCGTACTCGTAAACCCTTAGAAAATTTTGTCTTCTCTGGTAGTTGGAACCAAACTTCACCATTGATTACAAGCTAAGGTGAGGGTGGGATGCGATCGCGGCAGTTTCGTTTATATAAAACACTGGCTCTATGCTATTTAATTGAATTGACCACATTGTAAGGGCGCGGTTTCCGCGCCCCTACAGTGATATTGTGGTCTAACCGACGAAGGTGCTCTAATTTATTCGCCACGGCGAAAGCAACTAATAGCCGCAATGCTGCAATCTTAACAAGTAATATCATCGTTTGAAGCGCTTGCAAAGACTCCTGATGACGTTGCAGTATCTCCCAATACCGCCGCAAATAGTTGGCATAAATTCCGGCTTCTGTGTCGGCAGTTTCTAACAATGCTTCTAATGTGACATCAGAATAAATTTGCAGATATTCACAAGCTTGTCTGACTAAAAAAGGATGTCCCCCTACCAACGCCATTAACTGGTTTACCTGTGCCATCTCCCAATCCAACCCATATTTTTGGGCTAGAGTTTGCACCTCTTGGGGTGTAAACTCTGGTAACTCTATCGGCACTCCCACATTAAAAGGCGACTCATTGATATTTAGCTGGATGTAATTTTCTGTAGAGTGAAGGACTACTAACCTCAGTCGTCTCCAAATGGGTATGGTTTTTGCTGTTTCATGCCATGTTGCATGCAACGTCTCTACACGTATGAACAAGGAGCACCCCGTTAATACTGCCTACCTCCCAGGGAATAATATACTAAAACCCATCACAAACCCCTGGTATATGGCAGCTTCCTTCAGCCGCATCCCCGGCTATCACTTGAGCGAGTTACTTTACGACGGTTCCAAAACCCTGGTTTATCGAGGACTTCGAGAGATTGACCAGCGACACGTAGTGATCAAACTGCTGAAAAATCCTTACCCTAATTTTAGGGAGTTGGTGCAGTTTCGCAATCAGTACACCATTGCGAAAAATTTGGAACTACCGGGAATTATTCGCCCCTATTGCTTAGAACCCTACCAAAATGCCTATGCCTTGGTGATGGAAGATTTTGGCGGCATGTCTCTGGGGGAGTATACACGCACACATCCCCTTGAACTATGGCAATTTCTAGCTATAGCTATACAACTGGCAGATATTTTGGCGGGACTCCACCGTGGAAGAGTCATTCACAAAGACCTCAATCCCACGAATATTGTTATAAACCCAGACACTCGCGAGGTAAGGCTGATTGACTTTAGTATTGCCTCGTTGCTGCCTAGGGAAACCCAAGAAATACATAACCCCAATGTGCTGGAAGGAACCCTCGCCTATGTGTCGCCGGAACAAACGGGACGGATGAACCGTTCAATTGATTATCGTACAGATTTTTACTCTTTGGGGGTAACTTTCTACGAGTTGCTGACGGGACAATTACCTTTTCAGGTTGATGACCCCATGGAACTTGTGCATTGCCATATTGCTCAATGTCCGCCGTCGATTCATGACCTCAATCCGGCAATTCCTCCTGTGCTGTCGCGGATTGTAGAAAAGCTGATGGCGAAGAATGCCGAAGACCGCTATCAAAGTGCGTTGGGGTTGAAGCATGACTTGGAACGCTGCTTGGATAAATGGAAAGAAACAGGCTTGATTGAAGCCTTTGAGATTGGACAACGGGATATTTCCGACCGCTTCGCTATTCCGGAAAAACTCTATGGACGGGAACTTGAAGTTGAAACCCTATTGAATGCCTTTGAGCGAGTCAGTCTAGGTGCAACAGAATTAATGTTGGTGGCAGGTTTTTCGGGAATTGGTAAAACCGCCGTCGTCAATGAAGTCCATAAACCGATTGTGCGCCAACAGGGTTATTTTATTAAAGGTAAATTTGACCAGTTTCAGCGCAATATTCCATTATCTGCGTTTGTCCAGGCGTTTCAGGATTTGATGGGACAATTGCTTTCGCAAAGCGATGTACAACTGGCACAGTGGAAAACCAAGATACTAGACGCTTTGAGTGAAAATGCTCAGGTGATTATAGAAGTAATTCCCGAATTAGAGCGCATTATTGGAAAACAACAGAACGTACCAGAACTTTCAGGTAGTGCGTCGCAAAATCGCTTTAATTTGTTATTCCAAAAATTTATTCAAGTTTTTACTACCCTTGACCATCCGTTGGTTCTCTTCGTGGATGATTTGCAGTGGGCAGATTCGGCATCGTTGAAGTTGATGCAATTGTTACTCAGTGAAGCCCAGACGAGCTATCTCCTGCTGATTGGTGCGTATCGAGATAATGAGGTGTTTCCTGCCCATCCGCTCATGCTGACCCTAAATGATCTGGAAAAAAATCAGGTCATATTAAATCCGATTACCCTCGCACCCTTAAACGAAACTCATCTTAATCAGTTAATTGCTGATACATTCAGTTGTGCAACCAAGATGGCATTACCGTTGACGCAACTAGTGTATCAGAAAACCAAGGGTAATCCCTTTTTTAGTAACCAATTTCTCAAAGCGTTGCATGACGATGGATTAATTACCTTTGATTTTGAGTGTGGCTATTGGCAATGTGATATTGCTCAAGTTAAGGCAAAGGCTTTAACAGATGATGTGGTCGAGTTTATGGCGCTGCAATTGCAGAAATTGCCACCTTGCACACAGATAATGTTGAAGCTGGCGGCTTGTATTGGCAATAAATTTGATTTGGGGACGTTGGCGGTTGTATCGGAACAGTCGCAAACAGAAACTGCTGCAAATTTGTGGAAGGCATTGCAGGAAGGATTGGTTCTCCCCACGAGTGAGATGTATAAGTTTTTCCAATCGGGCAATGATGCGGCTGAGGAGAAGCTGGTGGTGAACTATCGCTTTCTGCACGATCGCGTCCAACAAGCTGCCTACTCACTCATTCCCGATCATCAAAAACAACTCACTCATCTCAAAATTGGACAACTGCTCTTGAATGCAACTTCAGAGACAGAACGAGACCAGAAAATTTTTGAGATTGTCCAGCAATTAAACCAGGGGGCAGAATTCCTAACTTCCCCAGCCGAACGAGATGAATTAGCAGGGCTGAATCTGGTGGCTGGACAGAAGGCAAGAGCATCAACAGCTTACACGGCGGCAATCGAATATGCGTTGAAGGGCATCAACCTTTTGACCACAGATTGTTGGCAGCAGTGCTATCAACTAACGCTGGCTTTGCACGAGTTAGCCGCAGAGGTCGCTTATCTCAGCGGTGACTTCACGCAGATGGAGCAATTAATTGATACAGTCCTGCAAAATGCTCAAACATTGGCAGATCAGCTCAAGGTCTATGAAATTAAAGTCTTGGGCTTAAAGGCTCAGAATCACCTGACAGAAGCTCTAGATTTTGGACTGGAAGTTTTGGCAAAGCTAGGGATAGAGTTACCTGCCCACCCTAGTCAGGAGGAAATTGCCCTTGGGCTTGAAAAAACGAAGTCCGCCCTTGAAGGAAGGTCCATTCAAGGATTAATTGACTTACCTGTGCTCCGAGATCCAGTTCAGCGAGGAGTAACTCGCATTCTTTGGAATTTATGTCCTCCTGCTTACGTGACTCGCCCTAACCTGATGATCTTGCTTACCTTCAAGCAGATTGAGTTAGCGCTTCAGTATGGCAATGCTCCTGCCCATACCCATGCCTACGCATCGTATGGACTCATCCTCTGTTGCAGCGTCGGCGATATTGAGTCTGGCTATGAATTTGGTCAACTCGCGATCAATTTGGTTGTGAGACTAGAGGCAAAAGATCTTGAATCAGCCGCTCTATTTGTCGCCGCTTACTTCACGTTTGCTGGGAAAGTTCACGCCAAAAAGGCGCTGACAGCCTTGCAAAAGGCGTACACAATCGGTCTAGAAACGGGAGATTTGGAACACGCCGCGTTAGCGGCTCAAAGATATTCCTATGTTGCTTGTTTATCAGGTGCTTGCTCACTGATAGATTTAGAGCAAGAAATGGCGAACTATAGCCATGCGATGAATCAACTCAAGCAGTTTAGCATTCTTGATCTGCACAAAATTTATCGTCAAATTGTGTCAAACTTACTCGGCAATGTTGATGATCCATGCCGCTTAGTCAGTGAAATTTATGATGAGGAGGAGGCGCGATCGCAGTATATCGAAGCCGGAAATCAAACGAGTCTTTGCTATCTTTATGTAAACAAGTTAATTCTTTACTATTTATTCGGTCAGTATCATCAGGCTAACGAGATTTCCACTGAAGCAAAAATCTATGCCGATGAAACCATGAGTCCGTTTATTACCCCAGCGTTCCATTTCTATGATTCTCTAGCTGGGCTGGCTGTGTATCGTGGTGCATCAGCACTTGAGCAAGAGCTCCTTCTAAATAAGATAGAAGCCAATCAGGAAAATCTTCAGAAATTGGCAAGTTTGGCCCCAATGAACTATTTGCATAAATTTTATCTCGTTGAGGCAGAAAAGCATCGGATTTTCGGTCAGCGATCACAAGCCCTTGACCTGTACGATCGCGCCATTGCTGGAGCTAAAGAACACGAATACCTCAACGAAGAAGCCCTCGCGAATGAATTAGCGGCGAAGTTTTATCTGGAATGGGGTAAAGAAAAAATTGCCCAAGTTTACATGACCGAGGCATATTACTGTTACGCTCAGTGGGGAGCGAAAGCCAAAACCGATCACCTGGAAACCCTTTATCCGCAATTGCTACGACTCATCCTGCCACAAAAACCACTCAATCTCAATTCCCTAGAAACCATCCCGACAGTTGCCAAACCTGCTGGCACGATTGATCAATGGACGCAAACATCTACCTTCAGTAGTATTAGTATCTCAGAAGGCTGGGATTTTGCCACCATCCTGAAAGTATCCCAGAGTCTGTCCAGCGAAATTCATTTAGATAAATTGCTCACTACTTTACTCAAGGCTGCGATCACCAATGCCGGAGCCAGCAAATGCGTGTTGATCTTGTCGTGGGATAATGATTTGCGGGTGGAAGCTGTTGCCCAGCTAGGACAAGAAGCAAAAGTTTTGCCAGCCCGATCTATACATGACAGTTCTGATGTTCCTGTTAGCCTGATTTACACTGTTAAACGCAGTCTGGAAACCGTTGTCATCGCCGATGCGAGACGAGAGGCTGGGTTGCTTGCTGACTCCTATATCATTCAGCAGCAGCCCCAGAGCTTATTATGTACTCCTATAGTAAATCAGGGTAACCTAGTAGGGATTTTATACCTAGAAAACAACGTTACTACGGGAGCATTTACCGGCGATCGCCTTGAAGTCCTCAATCTCTTCTGTACACAAGCAGCTATTTCCTTAGAAAATGCCAGACTGTATCAAAAAGCACAGATATCTCTCCAAAAGTTAGAGCTATCGTTGCAAGAACTACAACAGGCTCAAACTCAGTTGGTGCAAAGCGAGAAAATGTCTTCCCTCGGTAACTTAGTTGCAGGCGTTGCCCACGAAATCAATAACCCCCTCGGATTTCTTACAGGTAGTCTTGATAACATTGAAGACTACATGACAGATTTACTCAACTATGTGCAATGCGTTCAGCAACATCATCCGCAACTAGCACCTGCTGTCACCAAGTATGCGCAAGATATTGATTTAGAATTCCTCACGAAGGACTTACCCAAGCTAGTCACCTCAATGAAAGGCGCAACGGAGCGTCTTGGGGACATTAGCACTAGCCTCCGCACCTTCTCCAGGGCCGATACATCAGAAAAAGTCCCATGTAATCTCCATAACGGTATTGATAGCACCCTGTTGATTTTGAAGTATCGCATCAAAGCAAACGAGCATCGTCCTGAAATCAAAGTTATTAAAGCCTACGGTGAGTTACCGCTTGTGAAATGCTTTTTAGGACAACTCAATCAAGTGTTTATGAATATTTTGGCGAATGCCATTGACGCGATCGACGAAGAATCTCAAAAATACTCGTTTGATGAATTAAAAGCAAATCCCAAGCTTCTCACAATCCAAACATCCGTTTTGCAGCCTGAGAATACCGCTGTGATTCGGATTAAAGACAATGGTCCTGGGATGTCACATACTGTCAAAGTAAAGGTTTTTGACCACTTATTTACAACCAAAGGTATCGGCAGAGGGACGGGGTTGGGATTGGCGATCGCCCGTCAAATTGTTGAGTCAGCCCACGGTGGTAAATTGATTTGTCATTCGACCCTAGGAGAAGGAACTGAGTTTGTCATTGAGTTACCTCTGGGATGAATCTGTCTGATTAGCACCAGCCCAGAAACCGGGTTTATTTGCGCTGATCGCGTTCTAGCCAACATTTAGCCGCTTTCGCCGTGGCGACTAAATATTTACTTCTTAACAGTTGACTGTGATTCCTTCCCCCCATTTAATATCTGTGCTAACTGTTCTGCTGTAAAAGACTCTATTAGACTTAGGTTTAACGGTGCTTGACTGATAGACTTGGCATAAGCTGCACTGAGATAGGGACGATATTCCTGTCGATTCCTGAGATAAGTTTGAAAGAAAGCCAAGCTGAGAGCGTTGACATAGGAGCGAGCGATCGCCGGATTGGGACCAATTAAGCTAGGTGGAACAGGCAACACGTTATTGGCAGAATCTAATTTGCCCAACGTGGAAAAATGCGTTCCATTTTCAATGAGCACAAGGTACTTATTTGGATTTGGCAGCCAGGTAAACGGGCGAATCTGCTCTGGTACAGCTGGGGTAACAATATCTTGACTACCTGCAACTAGCATCACGGGAACTTGAATTTGGCTCAATCCCCTTTGTCCAAAAATTGTGCTAACTAAAGGATTAATCGCCATAACTGCCTTGACTCGTTGGTCAAGTAAGAGATAATTAGCAGGTGGTAGCTCATCAGCTCGGCACTGTAAGAAAACTGACAAATCCAAAGAGCGGTTGGGATGACAATCCTTTTGGATTTGCTCAAAATTAATCTTTGCCCCTGCTAAAGTCAGAGCGGTATACCCTCCATAAGAATGCCCGATCGCGCCTACCTGTTGCAGATTCAATTGTCCCTTCAGATTAGAATTAGTCTCAGAAAGACGCTGGAGTTCATCCAGCATAAATTTTACATCTAGTGAACGGTCGATCAATTCCTTTGCTTTTGGTGGACCTGCCAACCCTGCAAAAAATTGCCGAAATTCCTTGGCATCACTTCCAGGATGGTCCAAGACTGCAACTGCAAAGCCATAAGATGCCAAATGTTGCGCCACATAGGCATATGTCTGGCGGTCTTCCGCTACACCGTGAGAAATCACAATCACCGGGAAAGGAGGCGATAAAGTATTTTGAGTTTTAGTTCCTGTTTGAGGTACATACAGATCAGCAGCAAAATGGCGATTTCGCTTGCTATTATCCAGATTCAGGGTTTGTTTCTCCCACTTAAAAGAACCTGTACGCCGTAAATCTGGCTGTTGTGAAAAATCAATTTTTGACTCACCAGACGCTTCTGCTTCTGCTGTTTGCTGAAGTGCAACAACAACTGCATCTCTTTTTTTCAGCAGTTCTGACAAGTTACCAATAATTTCTTGGGTGCCGCTTAAGTTCAACCGAATACTGTTGGAGGGGTAGCGACGGATTAAATTCACTATGCTTAAGCCATCTCGGTCAGCAGCAGATAAGATGAAGGCAGAGCGCAAAGCATAGAAACCATTTTGTCTACTCTGTGTTTGCACCAATTCCCCCAGACGTTGCAGCACGTTTTCACCAATAGGTGAATAGGTAAACTGCGATACTAGGGTGGGAGTGACGTCAAACCGTGTCTGCAGCAGGTCGCGCAGTTGAGCCAACTGCTGTGGCGGTATTCGCTTAGCATAATAGGCAAATTCACTAGTAACCTTACCTTCCTTAGCAAACATCTCTAGGGAATGTGTAGAGAGATAAAAGTCTCCAAACGGAGGGTAAGAGAAGGAAACCCGCTCTGCTCCAAGTCCTGGAGTGGGAGTGATTATACTGGAAAGGACTCCAAAGGTGAAAGCGCCTAATAAGGTTCGTAGCCAATGCCGTCTTCTAGAGTGAACTAAAGGGAAGGAATTGCGATCGCGATCGTCCGTTTCACGACCGAGGGTTTTTCTGAAGGAAAAACCCTCCCTCGGAGGCAAACGCCCGGATAGCGTTTGGGCAGTAGAACCCGCTAGGCGATCGCGCCAATCCTGTTCTATTCTCAGCAGCACTTTTGAGTCAACACCCGTCTGGTTTTTCGGTTTAGCCATGTCAAATACTTTACTCGCCCTCTTAACAAGACCTTACCGCAATGGTCGGCTGAATACTAGCTCTAACAACCTGCAATACTAATCGCTCAAACCTGCAATCAAGGTATTTTCAAACCAGGATTATTTGCAACTATAATTGTGTTTCAGCCAGGATTATTTGCAACGGAACCAGGATTAAATGCAACCAACCTGCAATCATCCGTTCCAGCCAGGATTATTTGCAACTAACCGAAAGTCTCGTCAAACGGTAGTTTGGCAGTTTACTTAAAAAATGCTGCAACTAATTCAAGAAAATATTTGAATTTCAATGTCGAATTAATTGCAACAAGCATGGTAAAATAAACAATCGGTTTTGAGAGAATCAACCTTGGCATCAAATGATGCCAAGGTTTTGGTCGTTTTTATCTCTCAAAACTGTCTCTTGAAACATCAATACTTGAAACGTCAGCCCTATAAGAGTTTCAATAATTTATTCAAGACGGGGCAAGCTGCGCGAAGCGCCTTTCTCTAGCCCTTGGGCTACCTCTCTTGTGTCCTCTTCCTTCTTAAAAAAATTCTAAAAATGCTTGCATTAGAGCGGTTTTTTCGCTATTTCAAAAAACCAAACACCCATCTGGGATTTTGATATGGTCTGGTCGTCGTCGGTCGAACTGGTGGGTAGGGCAGTTTTTGTATCCGTGACCCCATGGAGACCTTTTTCAATTATACTGTAGAGCGCAGATTTTGAATATCCCGCTTTGGTGGCTGGCCAAAGTAACGGCTATATTCGCGGTTAAACTGGCTGGCGCTTTCATATCCAACCTCGAAGGCCGCGCTTGCCGCATCCAGTCCATCTATCAGCATACGGTTCCGCGCAATATGGAGCCGAACCCCTTTTTGAAATTGAAGCGGGCTGAGTGTTGTTAGCGCCTTGAAATGATGGTGGAATGTGGACAGCCCCATTCCAGCCAGTTGGGCGAGTTCTTCAACCCGTAATGGCTTCATGTAATTCGCCCTGATCCATGCGATTGCCTTGGCTGTCCTGTTGCTTTGACAACCCTGCATTGCAATCGCGC
>CAZZXJ010000129.1:0-12106 GCA_964657905.1 uncultured Stigonema sp. | reverse complement strand
CGCGTCGATTCCTCCCACCCCTACAAGGAGTGGGATTCCTCGCCGTTTTCTTTGATGGCTATACCTGCTTCTGTGGTGTAATCTTCCCTGACATCAGTCTGCCCAGCACTCTATGTATTTTTTAAACTTTTTTAAATCTTTATATCAGTAAAACCACTGATATTTACGCTCTGATCGCCCACCATTAGTCTAAACTCCAGTCAATTATTTCAGAAGATCTACGCTCCCCAATAATCGACTGTATGAATATTCTTAATTAGAGCCCATCCTAACTTTAATTAAGTTAAGAAACCTGACATGAGTTCAAAGACTATGACGATTGGCGTACTGTTGATGTTTTTATGCCGGAGTTTTTGACCAACTTATTTTTAACAAAACAGTTTATTCCTCACGGGCATTGCTACCTGTGGAAGCCAGGTTTGGTGGGGCTGCATATTGCATCCGATTTGCTGATTGCACTGGCCTATTATTCGATTCCAATTATGCTGGTCTATTTCGTCCGCAAGCGACGAGATGTACCATTCGATTGGATCTTCCTCCTATTTGGTATCTTCATCGTTGCTTGTGGCACAAACCACGTGATGGAAGTTTGGACCCTCTGGTATCCTACTTATTGGCTATCGGGATTGCTCAAAGCCATTACCGCTGTGGTGTCCTTATACACAGCTAGTTCGCTGCTGCCGTTGATTCCCCAAGCGTTAGCTCTCCCTAGCCCCGCTGAACTGGAGGCAAAAAACCTTCAACTGGCGCAGGAAATTAGCATTCGCATGGCGGCAGAGGTGGCGCTTTTGGAGTCACAGCAGATGTTGCAGCTAGTCATGGACAACATCCCACAGCTGATTTTCTGGAAGGACAAGAATTCCGTCTACCTGGGTTGCAATCAAAACTTTGCACATGTTGCACATGTTGGCAGCCGAGAGGAGATCGTGGGAAAGACAGACTTTGACTTGCCTTGGAAGAAGGAGGAATCAGACTTCTTCTGTCAGTGCGACGCCCGAGTGATGGAAACAGATTTGCCCGAATATCACATCATCGAACCTCAACTCCAAGCTGATGGCAAACAGTTCTGGAAGGACATGAACAAGATCCCACTTCATGATGTTAAGGGAAATGTCGTGGGTATACTTGGCACTGTTGAAGACATCACCCAGCGCAAGCTTGCAGAGGAGATTCTCCAAACCGCTTATGGGGAGTTGGAGCGCAGAGTAGAGTCGCGTACAGTTGAATTAAGCAATGCCAACTCGCAGTTACGAAAAGAGATTGCGGAGCGTCAGCAAACTGAGTCAGAACTAGAGTATAGCTCCGAACGATTTCGCCAGTTGGCAGAGAACATTAAGGAAGTTTTCTGGATGACCAATTTTGAGAGGACCCAGATCCTCTACATTAGTCCCGCCTATGAGGAGATATGGGGTCGCACCTGCAATAGCCTCTACACAGACCCAATGACCTGGATTGAATCGCTCCATCCATTGGACCGAAACCGAATCTTGGAAACAACACAACCCCCCCAATTGAATGAGGGTTATAATGAGGAGTACCGGATTGTGCGACCTGATGGGTCAGTACGTTGGATAAAGGATCGAGCCTTTCCGATTCGTAATCAGTTAGGAGATATCTACCGCCTCACTGGCATTGCGGAAGACATTACAGAGCGCAAGTGGGCAGAAGCAGAAATTTACAATGCATTAGCCAGGGAAAAAGAACTTAGCCAACTCAAATCTCACTTTATCTCAATGGCATCTCACGAGTTCCGGACTCCGTTGACGACAATCTTGACGTTTTCAGAGCTTTTAGACCAGTACAGCCACAAATGGTCAGAGGAGAAAAAAAAGGAGTATCTACAGCGAATTCAAACAGCGGTCAAACATATGACCAGGCTATTAAATGATGTTTTGGTACTCAATCAAGTTGAGTCCGGAAAATTAGAGTTAAACCCAGCCCCTCTTAACCTGGAAAAATTCTGCCGCCATCTGGTCGAAGAACTGCAACTCGGGCTAGATGCCCAGTACTCAATCAATTTTTGTATTCACGGTTCATGCCCCGATCTGGTTTCTCTAGATGAAAAACTGCTACAGCAAATCTTCACGAATTTGCTTTCCAATGCGGTTAAATATTCTCCCCAAAGCGGAGATATCCAGTTTGAACTCTCCTGTCAAGATAGAGAAGTTGTCTTTCTGGTTAAAGATCTCGGTATTGGTATCCCTCCACAAGACCAGCAACATCTATTTGAGCCATTCCATCGAGCTAAAAATGTCAGCAAGATCCCCGGTACAGGGCTGGGACTCTCTATTGTTAAAAAATGTGTAGAACTCCATAACGGTCAGATTAGGTTTGACAGCCAAGTCGGAGTTGGAACAACCTTTATCGTGATACTGCCATTGCATAGGGGATTAAGTCATGACAAAGATTTTGGTTATTGAAGACGAAGAAGCAGTCAGAGCAGGCATTATAGCTTTATTAGACGCAGAGAATTTCGATACTATCGGTGCAGAAAATGGTCAATTGGGAGTTCAGTTGGCTCAGGAATATCTTCCTGATTTGATCCTTTGCGACTGGATGATGCCCGAACTAAGTGGTTCCGATGTCTTGAACCACCTGCGCCAAACACCACTCACGGCAACCATTCCTTTTATTTTTCTGACTGCCCTCGCTGCCAAAGAGGACATGCGTCAAGGCATGGATCTAGGAGCGGATGACTATATCACTAAGCCGTTTACCAGCCTTGATTTGCTGAGTGCGATCGCTAACCGCCTGGAAAAACAATCAGCCCTTGTGCAAGAATCTGAGACTAAATTAGTGAACTTACGCCACAGCATTACGTTCTGTTTTCCCGATGAACTTCTTACCCTCTTTCAGACAATTCTGGGATTATCAGAATCTCTTATTGACCGATATCAGTCACTTCAACTAGATGAAATCTCAGAAATCGCCTCAGGCATATATACTTCTGCTCAAGAGGTATGGTGGCTGAGCCAGAATTTTTTACTGTATATCGAACTGGAAATCAAAGCAGCAGACCCCGAAAAAGTTAAGGTGCTACGGAGAGAACGCACTGATTCTCTGGTTAGCCTGCTTTCAGAAGTTGCTCTCCAAAAAGCTCAACAAGCTGGGCGAGAAGCTGATTTGCAGTTAGAACTTCAAGATTTAGGCGTCCAAATTTCCGAATTCGCTCTCAAGAAAATTGCTGAAGAGTTGATAGATAATGCTTTAAAATATTCTCCTATTGACACACCGATTCATATTATTGGTATTCCTAGTATTAATGTTTTTCTTCTATCGATTGTCTATTGCGACAGAGGCATGACCGCAGATGAAATTACTAACAGGGCATCTGATATGCATTTTGATCGGAAATTCTATTTTGCCAAACGATTGGCTGAACTATACGATGGCAAATTAACAATCTCCAGCATCCCAGATCAACAAACCACCGTGCGGGTTGCCCTGCCGTTGTAAATCAGGACTTACGCAAAAATTGCCAAAAAGCTTAATTTATCGAACCGCCAAGACAAGGGCCTCCTCCATTAGGGAAACAACATAGGCGATCGGGTGAGCGCTGCACAAGAAAAACTTAAGTTGTTTTAGGCATTATTCAGTAATATCTTGCTGTACCCAGAATTAGCGTGATATACTCATTAAAGTACTCCTGTAGTGAGTAGAGGATGAACAGTAATTTAAGACCAAGAGAACCGATATGGGGAGAGACGAAGAGGAAGCGCCATCCTTTTATGACCGATGTAGCCTGGGCTGCATGGCAAGAATTAGCATCTGTTATGGGTTATTCTGTTTCTGAAACAATGGAACGGATTGGGAGAAAGGAATTAAGTTCAGAAGAATTTGGAAAATTGTCTAAGTGGTTGTTGACGAAACCGTAATAGGTATACTATATTAAAATCAGAACAAAGTCGGTCGAAAATGCAAAGCTTTACTACTCAAACCAAGCTAAATAGCGAAGATAAAAACTCAATAAATTTTCTAGAAGCTATGGCAGCTAAGTTTGGTACGGTAGAGCGAAGTGCCTTTAATGCCATCAACAAGGGGAGAGTAATTGACAAAGCTTTTGAGAATGAATTACAGCAGAAGAATGGGCTTAGTTCCCAAGATGTTCGGAATATCATCACTAAGGCTGAGGCTAATTATAAGTCCCAAAAAGAATTAGTTAACCTCTATATAGAGCAGATCAAGAATTCTATTTTCTCCATTAAATCAGCTATCAAAAAGCTTGAGGATAAGATTAACCTTCTTCGAGAACAGGGGAACAAAAAGCCAGATAAGTTGAAATTTATCCCCTCTCTTGAGTTTAAAATTCATCATAAAAAACGCAAACTAGCACGGAAAAATGCTCGACTTGCTGAACTAGAAGCCACGAAGAAGTCCGGTAATTTCTCGGTAACGTTTGGTTCAAAAAAACTATTTCTAGCTCAATTTAATCTGCACGAAAATGGTTACAGAAACCATGAGGGGTGGTTAAAAGACTGGCAAGCAGCGCGGTCTAACCACATCTTTTATGTAGGGCCTAATCGGTTTGGCTCTGGTAATCTACTGTGCCGCTTAACTGAGGCTGGGGAACTGAAAATCACTGTTCCGCCCAAGCTAAAAGAAGAGTTTGGTACTCATATTACATTCACTGGCGTTGCTTTTCGTTATGGGCAAGAATATATTAATGCAGCCTTGACCCCGAAGAGGTTTGAAAATACCAACAAGAAGACAGGTGAATTAACTTACAGGACGGGGACAATTGCACCATTAACTCATCTGATTATTAAAAAAGGTGAGCAATGGTATCTGCATACTACTGTAGAGTTACCAGAAGTTCCTTATCAATCACATAGAATTAATGGCATTCTAGGAATTGATTTAAACTCCAATTCGGTCGATTGGTCAGTATGTGATGCCCAAGGAAACTTAAAAGACAAAGGAAACATTAAGTTAAATATTCAGGATAAGTCAACGAATGCAACTAAGGACGCAATTGGTAAAGTATGTGTTCTCGTGGTAAGAATCGCCGAAAACTATGGTGTTCCGATTAGCATTGAGAAGTTAGACTTTGCTAAAAAGAAAGCATCTTTGGGCGACTCGTCTTCAAGATATGCGCGGATGCTTTCTAATTTCGCCTACTCTACATTTGCTCAGATGTTGTTAGCTAGGTGTCTTAAGCGTGGAATTGAACTTATCAAGGTCGAGCCTGCCTACTCTTCTGTGCAAGGCTTGACGAAGTTTATGGCAATGTACGGGATGAACAGCGGGAGCGCAGCGGCTCTAGTTCTTGCTCGTCGTGCTTTAAGGAAATCTGAGCGCTTACCTCGCGCTCTCCATGTCGCCCTAAAGAAACCGGTGGATAACTTTAGGCACGTATGGAAAGCATGGAGCGTGGTAGCAAAGGTACTGAATACAAAAGGTTCTCGGAACCGACATGTATTTTTTACCCAGAAGTCGGGGGCAAACAGCAAGAGCGCAGGTCACGCTTGCTAGTCTTAGCTTGAACCGAAAGGTAAAGGCTTTGGGTAGTAAGCAAGGCGCAAGCCACTTGCGAGTCAGGAGTACGACTCCTGGCTTTCCAGGGTGAGAATCCCAGGCGAAAGTACCCGGGCCTGCGCTCTTAGGTACGACTTGTAAACAGAGGGAAGGCATCCCGTGCCAAAACGGGTTTTTAATACACTGCCCAAGTTTACCTAAGTTTTTGATAGCGCTGAATCAAAAAACAAAATTCTTCGTCATTAAACCTATCAACTCCCTACGTTAATACAAGTGTGAGGATGATTTATGTCATCACCAACTTTTAAATTTCTGTTTTTAGGCGGTCTTGGTTTGTCCTTATTTCTGGGTAATTCAGCAGCGATCGCACAAAATAATACCTCCAGAGATGGTGTTGTCGTACCAACACAATCAGGAAGTGGCAAATCAAATACAACAACGACAGGATCAGGTACATCAAGAACAAGGACGACAAATGATACCACAACCACTGCTAGTAGTGGTACTCGGTTTAGCTGTCAGTTCTACAATAGTCAGTACACCGTTATGTACCAGCCAGAAAGCCATCAAGGTGAATACTTTGCTTGGGCTAATCCAAGAACTTTAGGTGGTGGCTGGGATGCACAAAAACGCTGCCAAGCAATTGCCCAGCGCTTGGAATCATACCGCCCAGATGGTTTGGTGGAACTCCAAACATCTGTAGAAAACGGACAGAACACTCTGTGTGTCACAACTGAGTCTAACCCATCCTGTCGAATTGTGCTGACAGTACCTCCAGAAAAAGACCCAAATGTTGTACGCAATAGCGTTTTCCAAAACCTGACAACCGCTGACAACGGACAGCAAACTGTTGCCGTCAACACTTATACAAGTAGTGGTAGCGGCAGCAACGGCGTAGACCAAATATATAATTTAGGTCACTCAGTTTTCAACGGTGGTAAAAAGCCTGTTTCTTCATCTCAAGACCCGATCAATCTCAAACCTTTCCTTGATCGCGCTGATGGTGGTACTGGAACCAAACTTAGTAATGGAGTGGCGCTTCGTCGTTCGTCTCCACCTCAAACCGGCAATCGCTTAGATCCCAGTAAATTTCGTTAATCTAAAATTGCAACCGCAGATGGACGCACCCTCGACGCAGACAGTTTTATTTTAATATTATCCGCGTACATCCGCGTTCGTCTGCGGTTAAAAATAATAAAATGCCACCCCAACCCCTAGAACCAAGTCTTGGCCAAGAATCAGTCTGGGACTACCCTCGTCCGCCTCGCCTTGAGGACACAAGCAAACATATCCAGGTTATCTTTAACGGTGTCATTATTGTAGATACTTATAATGCTAAGCGCGTTTTAGAAACAAGTCATCCCCCTGGTTACTACATCCCACCTACAGATATCAAACTTGAACACCTGCTGCTGACACCGCAATCGAGTTTTTGCGAGTGGAAGGGACGTGCTGGTTACTACACAATCAGCGTTGGGGATAAACAAGTTCAGAATGCAGCGTGGTTCTATCCTAACCCCACACCCACTTTTGCATCTATCAAAGACTATGTAGCTTTTTACGCTCATTTGATGGATGCTTGCTACGTTGATGACGAAAAGGTACAACCACAACCAGGGAATTTCTACGGCGGCTGGATTACTAGTGATATCGTCGGACCGTTCAAAGGTGATCCTGGTACTTGGGGATGGTAATTACTCCCGAACCGTATTGTCCTATAAACTCATAACCATAAAGCAAGCGATCAATATTGCACTGAGAACTAAAGCCATACCAATGACGTATTCAAATTTTTGGCTAAAAATTCCTACAATTACTAGGATAGCTAACACAACCAACACAGAGCCTACATAAGCAGAGTTTTCCCAGCCCTTGGCAATCAGTGGGTCATCTTTGAGTGTACTGTTAGAAGGTTGCTCAGTCCGTAAAGTTTTCGGGTCAGGTAGGGGAACTGAAGCGATGAACAATGTTTTTGAGGATACAGTCATTCCAGTAGATTGATTATTACTATTGAATTTACGTTAGTAAAATCTTGGACAACAAAATAGTCAATAGAGTATGAAATTTTTCGACTTTTTCAGGTAGATTCATGAACCTGTACCGCATTGCCCACTATCACATTTAGCCAAGAGAATGCGTTGACATTCTCCGTAACTGACAACCAGCGAAGCTGCTAGCTAACTACAACTGTAGACGATGCCAAAGTCACCACTAATTTGACACCCAATTCTGCCTCGAACATTCCTTTGTTGTAATCCAAACTCCAGAGTTCTAAATCACAATCATCATCAAGACGAGTAGGAATAATTCGCATTTTGTATTCCTGCACCTCTGGAAGATATTCACACTGTACTCGTGCGATCGCGCCAATTTGACGCCGATCTAGAGCAACTGCCAATCTTAAGATAGCACTCAATTGGTTAACAATTTGTCGGTGATTCTTTTTCAGCAGTTTGCCGTAATTTTCGTGCTTTTTCTTAGGAGGCGATTTGCGATGATAACGCGCTATATTGGCAATAATTTCTATCTCGGTTTCTGTATAGCCGAGTAATTCACCATTGCGAATGAGATAGTAAGAGTGTTTGTGGTAAGACGAATGGCTGATATAATGACCGCAATTGTGTAAGATCGCGGCTGCCCAAAGTAGTTCTCGTTCTTCTGTCACCCAGTTATGCAATTTGCCTTGCATTTGGTCAAATAAACTCAAGGCAAATTCTGCCACGTGATCGCAATGTTCTAAGTTGACGTGGTATTTCTGAGCAGTTTTGAGGACATTGCGCTGACGCACTGAACCTTGGTAGCGCAGGCGGTCTTCAATTAAGCCGTGGGTAAGCATCCAGTCCACGATCACACCTTCTCGGAGAGAACGCTCACACACGCTTATTGACTCAACTCCTAACAGGGTCATTGCTTCCTGTAAAATTACTGCTCCAGTCAGTATAATCTCCGACCGCTTGTCTGGCATACCAGGAATCGCAGCCCGTTCTGAGTTACTGAGTTTCCGCAAGCGATTGACCCACTCCCGCAAGTCTTTGAGACTGAACTCGTAGCCATTGAGTGTTGAAGGAACAGAACTCAACTTTTCCCGTGCATGAATCATTGCCAGAGTTTCAATAGTGCCAGAAGTTCCCACCAAACGAGGATGTTCATCCAACTGTAGGTTCGCCTGCACTTCTTCAACGGAACGTTCTAACATAGCGCGGATGTATCCCTGTAGGTACTGAAATTCAGCGTTGCTAACGGGGTCAGTGGTGATTAACTCGCTAGTCAGTCGCACTGCGCCGATTTTGGTACTGGTGAGGGTTCGCTCCTCATGACTATCGCCCAAAATTAATTCTGTGGAACCGCCGCCAATGTCTACAATGATGTGGGGCTGGTTGTTAAATTCCATCCCCGATAGTACACCTAAGTAGATTCGCCGTGCTTCCTCTTGACCAGAAATTAAGTCAACGCTCAAACCGATTTCGGCTTCTACCCTTTGCAAAAAATCTTGACCATTAGGCGCTTCCCGCACTGCGCTCGTTGCTACAGCGATGATTGCTTCAGCGTTTAAAGTTTTGGCAACTCCTTGGAAGCGTTGTAGAACTGCTACTGCCTGCTTCATTACCCCTGGTTTGAGACACCCTGTAGCAAGATCGCGATCGCCCAATCTCACGGTTTCCTTTTCTCTGCCGATGATGCTAAAAGCTGGTAGTGTAGGTTCAATTCGCACAACTACCATATGCAGAGAATTTGTTCCCAAGTCAATAGCAGCGATTATCCGGTGTTGGTCACCTGTTGGAGTTGGAATATCCCAGTTAGTAGAAATTAAACTCACCATCTCGTTTTTCTCTCTTGTGTTAAGGATGGTAAAATCTGGCAATGTAAGCGCAATCAGCAAGAGTATTATGTAGACAAGCTTTTTCTCTCTTTGACTGTCTGGCGACTGTGCCCGATTGAGAATCTTCACCCTGTTATTTACAACTAAAGTGACTATTTAAATGTGACCAAAGTTGCAATTTTTGCTCAGACTTTACTTGAAATGTTACATTCAAAAGCCTCATTTATTTATAGGTAGAAACCTGCAATTTGATAAATTCCTAAAAATTTATCAAATTGCTGCATTGATCAAACTCCCCATAAACTAACTACAGCTAGTACAAGGAGTCAGGAGTCAGGAGAAAAATATCTATACATAGACGCTCGTTTTAACCTGTTTCTAACTGTCTAGTGATTTCTGCGCCCCCTGTAATAGTCAGAAATTCGTAGCATTTTGGTTCGGATTTGCGCTCTTTGCGCCTCATTTCAAAATCGTTACTAACCTGAGGACAGTGCCGTGGGCGGGTTCCCCGACTTGAAGCAACTGTCCGTGTGCAATCCTGTACTAAGAATCTTCACGGACTATGGGTAAAATGCAGCAAAAATAGCAAATAAAATCTCAAACCAAATATAAAGAATTGTAAATTAATGTATATAATGATTTTTCGATTTTTATGCTGAGTACCCCAGAACGCAACCAGGAACCCGTGTGGCTTGTGATTATCCGGCTTTTACGGTGGCATAAACCCGAAGGACGGTTAATTTTGATGATTCCTGCCCTTTGGGCTGTCTTTTTAGCAGCTTCAGGTAAACCGCCCTTACCACTAGTGGGCGTGGTCATCCTAGGAACTCTTGCCACAAGTGCTGTCGGCTGTGTTGTCAATGATTTGTGGGATAGAGATATTGATCCACAAGTGGAAAGAACACGCGATCGCCCCCTCGCTTCTCGGACGCTTTCTGTGAAAGTTGGTATTGGTGTGGCAATAGTGGCAATGGGATGTGCTGCGGTTCTTGCCTTCTATCTTAACCCACTCTCATTCTGGTTGTGTGTGGCAGCTGTGCCAGTCATTCTACTTTACCCTGGTGCAAAGCGGGTGTTTCCTGTGCCGCAGCTAGTGCTTTCAATTGCTTGGGGTTTTGGCGTGTTGATTAGCTGGAGTGCAGTAACGCAAAACCTTGGACAGCCCACTTGGCTGCTTTGGGGCGCGACTGTACTTTGGACATTGGGATTTGATACTGTTTACGCTATGAGCGATAAGGATGACGATCAGCGCGTTGGTGTTAACTCCAGCGCCCTATTTTTTGGTGATTACGCGCCTGTGGCTATTGGAATTTTCTTTGCTGGTACTGTCTTTTTACTCAGTTGGCTAGGCGTCGTCATCCACCTTCACTCCTCCTATTGGATGAGCCTTGCACTTGCTACCATCGCTTGGGTTTGGCAGTACATTCGATTAAGACAACAAGACCTGCCTAACTCTGTTTACGGTGAGATGTTCCGGCAAAATGTGTGGATTGGTTTTATCCTACTTGCTGGGATGATTGCTGGGAGTTTGTAGTTTTTATAGTATAAGCATAACTGCTCAGGATTTGCCTTATGACCTCCACAGCATCAGAAAAAGTACGTTGGACAACTGCTGATCTAGAGTTATTTCCTGATGACGGCAAGCGTTATGAGATTATTGATGGAGAATTATTTGTGACCAGATCGCCCCACTGGAAACATCAAGAAGTCTGTGTAAACATCAGTACACAATTGAAAATCTGGTCAACTCAGACTGGTTTGGGAAGAGTTGCCTATGCACCGGGCATCATCTTTACCGATGCCGACAACGTGATTCCTGATGTCGTGTGGGCGAGTAATGAACGTTTAGCAGAATTACTGGATGAGGCAGGACATTTGACAGGTGCGCCAGATTTAGTAGTAGAGGTGCTGTCTCCTGGGGAAAAGCAGGAAAGGCGCGACAAGCAGTTGAAACTCAAACTTTATTCATCTCAAGGAGTGCAGGAATACTGGATTTTTGACCGCGAAAAGCAAAAAGTTGAAGTTTATCGCCGGGAAAACGCTGTTTTGAAACTAACCGCAACTTTGTACAAGGAAGATAATTTAACCAGTCCTCTTTTGCCTGGGTTTAGTTGTACTGTTGAGCGTTTGTTTGGGTAGGGAGGCTCCTTAAAAAAACCGGAGTTGGAAGTTACGATCAAATAGACGGTTGCATGGGGTATATAATACAAGGCTGACTCCAGCCTATTAGGCATTTCTAGTTGGAACTTAATGCTCACTGAATGTATATTGTGTATTTCTGATTAACTGAGAGTCTTGTTCGCAGACTAGTATTGTATCTAAGGAATTTCAAATGAATCTATCATTTAAAGATATACAGTTTATCATTGAAGCCATTGATAATCTAATTGAGACATACCAAGAACGTCTCAAAAACATCGAAGATGTAGATGAGGATGAGGCATCCGATATCGGCAATGACTCTATGTTTTTAGCATCACTACGGAAAGACTTAGAGAAAAATTTGGAGCAGAGTGCTTTGCCATCGCCAAAAGATAAGTCATTGGGAAATTTAGAAGAGTTATCTTTACCAGCTATAATGAAGCCAGTTTTACAATTACCAATCAAAGATCGATTATTCTTGGTAGACGCAATTACTGCGTCTATTCGCCAGGAACTCTCACTAACTTCAGGTAAATAGACCACATTGTAGGGGCAAAGGCTTTGCCCATTGGTGTCAACTTAAGCTGTAACCCTTGAAAATACAGGCGTTTCTCGTTATATCATGTCCGCTTGATTACTTATAATAAAAGCACCCCACCCCCTACCCCT
>CAZZXJ010000128.1:9425-12171 GCA_964657905.1 uncultured Stigonema sp. | reverse complement strand
ACTAACAACTAACAACTAACCACTAACAATATACTATTGACTATTAACTACTTCTAAACCTTTTATTGCTAGTCCGTTGACATCGCTATCCTGGTTATTCAGCAGCACGATCAAAGTAGTATCTTTACTTGGTAAATATGCCATAAAAGTTACAAATCCGTAGGCTGTGCCACTATGGCCAAAGGAATTTCCGTAAGGGGTTGGGAAACGTTCTACACCCAGACCATAGCCATAGCTGACGCTATTTTTCTTAAACGTCAACATTTCCTTCATCATTTTAGGAGACAGTAAAGTTTTTTTGGCAAACAGAGCTTTAGCAAAATTGGATAAATCCTCTGCGTTAGAAACCAATGCCCCATCTCCTAAACCATTCCCATCGTTCACTTCGGCATAACTAACTAGCTTGCCATCCTTATTACGATTGCCGTAGCCTGTGGCTGGGTGTCCCACAGTAGGTTCGCGCAATTCGGTGAATGTGTGTTTCAACCCTAACGGTTGCAAGATACGGCTGCGAGTCTCTTTGGCGAGAGTCCCCCCGGTTGTCTTCTCAACAATCAGTTCTAGGAGGATGTAGTTGCTATCGGTATAGAGGAATTTCTCTCCTGGCGATGCTTGGGGTTTAGCGTCGTAGATGTACTTAATTGCCTCACTTGCTGTCCAAGGCTGTGAGAGGCTTCTGTGTGCGGTAGCCTGTTTGAACTCGTCAGTTTCGTCGTATTCGGCAACACCACTCGTATGGTTAAGGAGTTGGCGAACTGTAATCTTGCTGCTGTTGGTAATATGAGGACTGATATCTGTTGGTAGGTAAGTGGCGATCGCTCGATCCAAGTCTAGTTTGCCTTCTTCCACTAATTGCAGCACAACCACCGCCACAAAAGTCTTGCTCATGCTGGCGATGGAAAATCCATCTGTAGGTTTCAGGGGTGTTTTTTCTTCCAAGTTACTGACACCAGATGCTTGCAGCCACGTGCCTTTAGGAGTAGAGATATACATGACCCCTCCGGGTATTTTCTTTTCTGCAACAGCCTCATGTAACAGTGTCTGTAGTTCAGAACTAATTTCTTTTGAAGACTTTGACTGCTCTTGGCTGGCTACAGATTTACCCATTGCTTTCTGACTAATATTATTCCCCACCAGATATCCTGCACTACCTAAGGATATTAGATAGGTTATGGCAACTAAAATTTTGACTGTCAGCAAAATTCTCTGGTTCATCTTTACTTTCCTGCTGAAAACCCACCCAACCATCTAGAGAATTTATCTTAACCTTTTAATGGAAAAAGCTCCAAGCACTGGCTTTCTCAGGGAAATTGACAGCGAATAACTACTGTTTTTTTTACCTAGATAACCCTATTTAGCTAGGTAACTGTTTCACTCCCCTCTAGACCTACTTAATCCACAAACTCAACGTCAACATGAAGCAACGGCAAGCCATCTGCTTTACTTTTGTCAATGGAAACTGACGTAGAACGAACCATTAACTCGATAGCTTGCCGGATGGCAGCGCCATGGCCCCTGCGACAACGCCGAAATAGTTTGTCCATATTCAGACCACTGCCATCTCCACCAGCTTTGAGCATTGTCATAACGTTGCTCAGAGCCGTTTCATTAGCGTGGTCTATGCAAGCAGCGTAGAGCAGAAACCCACAGGCGGTGTACATATCGACAAAAGTATCAGGTTCGCCGTTGATCACGCATGGTCTGGGCGGCTGAGCTAGTGGGTGATGGAATAGGTTGATGTCTAGGTCTGGCATTCTAGAATTATATAATTACATAAGTAAATTTCACAAACAGGTGACTAATATGAAAGAGTTTCAAGTCCAGGGAATAAACCATATTGCATTGGTATGTAAGGACATGGCACATACTGTGGACTTTTACAGCAACACCCTTGGCCTTAATTTGATTAAAACTATTGCACTACCTGATGGTGGACAACACTTCTTTTTTGATATTGGCAAAGGGGATGCTTTAGCTTTTTTCTGGTTTCCCTCAGCACCTGAAGCTGCACCTGGCATTGCGTCTGTAAGCCCTGATGCTTTCCAAACTGGTAATATAGCCACTGCTCATGCTTCATTAAACCATCTGGCTTTTAATGTCCCACTGGAAAAGCTGGAGGAATATAGAGAAAAATTGGTTGCAAAAGGTGTGCAAGTGACGGCTATGTTACACCACGCAGATGTTCCGGCTGGTTATGTTCCAGAACCCGACGAAACCACATTCATTTCCTCATTTTATTTTTTTGACCCTAATGGAATTTTGCTAGAGTTTGCCGCGAATGTACGCTCATTAGGTGACCCTGTAAAGGATATTCAATATCAAGCAGCTAGATAAGTGCAAATATGGTTTTCCAATGTACTGATGCACTCGTTACCATAGCAACGCTTAACCTGGAAAAATTGGTATTTTTCTATACCCATCTTCTTGGTAAAGAGCCATCTGACTTGATCCCAAATGTTTATGCTGAGTTTCAACTCCCTAGTATAAAATTAGGTATTTTTCAACCAAAAAAAAACCAATTTTCAGAATTTGAAACTTCAACTAAAAGTCAGATGAGTTTGTGTTTAGAAGTAAATGACTTAGAAAGTGCGATCGCCCACCTTACCACTTTAGGCTATCCCCCACCTGGAGAAATTATCAGCAATGCTCACGGTAGGGAAATCTACGCCTACGATCCCGATAATAATCGGATAATATTACATCATAGTTAGTTGTTAGTAGTGACAACCAACAACCAACAACCAAC
>CAZZXJ010000128.1:0-9415 GCA_964657905.1 uncultured Stigonema sp. | reverse complement strand
AATGTCCATAACTGAAAACTACAGGTTAAACCTGATCCAATGGTATCCAGGTCACATTGCCAAAGCTGAAAAGTCATTAAAGGAACAGCTGAAGCGGGTAGATGTGGTACTAGAGGTTCGAGACTTTCGTATTCCCCTGACAACACGCCATCCCAAAATCGATGAGTGGGTTGGAAGTAAAACGCGGGTGTTGGTCATTAACCGGATAGATATGATTTCACCCCAAGTGCGATCGCTTTGGGTGGAGTGGTTCAAGCGCCACGGCGAAATGCCTTATTTTACCAATGCTCAACACGCTGAGGGGATAACTGCCGTTGCCAAAGCGGCGCAAGCAGCTGGGGTGGAAATAAATAAAAGGAGAAGCGATCGCGGGATGTTACCCCGTGCAGTCCGTGCTGTGGTCATTGGCTTTCCCAATGTTGGTAAATCGGCTTTGATCAACCGTTTGTTGGGACGGCGAGTGGTGGAAAGTGCTGCTCGTCCTGGGGTAACTCGTCAACTGCGTTGGGTGCGAATCTCTGAGCAGTTGGAACTATTAGATGCTCCTGGTGTGATCCCTGCTCGGTTGGATGACCAAGATGCAGGTTTGAAGTTAGCCATCTGTGACGATATCGGTGAAGCATCTTACGACAATCAGCGGGTAGCAGCAGCATTAGTAGATTTGCTGAATTATCTGCAAACTAAGGCTACTAATCTATTACCACATCAACCATTGCAGTCGCGATACGAACTTGAAGCTACGACTATGACTGGAGAAGAATACTTGCACACCTTAGCAGAGCATCGCCACAAAGGTGATGTTGAGCGGACTGCACGGCAACTTTTAACAGATTTTCGTAAAGGTTTGTTGGGTGCCATTCCTTTGGAATTACCGCCTGATTAAGTTCGCATTCATGAGCCACACCCACGGAATCGCGCCGATGGGTTTCAGGGTAAACGCGATATTAGAACTACCACTCAACCGCTCTTTTAGACCTACAGTCTTATCTGGAGACGGTTTTAACCTTTGTCGCAGACGTTCTCTACAGGTCGGTCATCCTGACCTCAGTTTTATACTCGCGCCTCAACTCTCGAACGTTATTCCACATTATTGGTACTGCACTCAGGGGAGGCGTAGGCCCCAAAAGCTAGCTAGTAGCGAGTCCCACCAATAAAACGTATCATAAAAAGGTTAAGCCTTAGTATATCCCTTGCTTTAGCATTGCAGGGACTTCCTGCTTTCAGGATGGATCTAACACAGTCATGACTGAACTGAAACTGCGTCTACAAGAGGGAAATATCGAAAGAACGGTGACGGTGCATCAAGATGTATTTACAATGGGTCGTTTACCGCAATGTGACTTGTACTTGCCTTCTGGCGGAGTTTCTCGTTGCCATGCTCGCCTTGTAAAAACCGCCGCAGGTTTATGGACTATAGAAGATCTGGGCAGCAAAAACGGGACGCAACTGAATCAGCGCCTTGTTACCTCTCCTCAAGAGTTGCATCACGGTGACATTATTTGGTTAGGAGATGTGAGCCTAATCGTGCAGTTGACACATCCGTGGGAATCGCTGGGGGGAAAGCAGGAGGGAACTGCTCAAGGAAGAACAATCTTCCGTAACGTCCAACAATTGCAACAGCAATGGATACAAGCTAATAGTGATGATGGTCATAGCAGCAACAAGGACAAAACCATCGCCCGTCTCAAAGACTTGGTAGATATCGCGAGGAATCTCTCTGCTGCTGCATCAATAGAGGCAATTTTCTCCCAAGTGCAGCAAGTGGTTTTTCGTTATCTCAAGAGTATTGACCGCTTAGCATTGTTAATCGACGTTACTGATTCCGGCAAACTGGAGTTAATGAATTCTGCCACAAGAAATATGTCCCAACAGAAATATCTACTCGCTGATGGCAGTTGGATTAGCCGTAGTATTTGCCAAAAGGTATTTGAGGAAAAAGTTGCCATTCAAACAGCTGATGCCCAGAAAGATGATCGGTTTGCTGGGGAACACAGTATTTTGATCAAAGGCATTCGTAGTGCGATGGCTGTGCCCTTGTGGGATGAAAATAAGGTTGTCGGCGTTCTCTACGCCGATGCCCATCTTTCTTCTTACCATTGGTTCCAAGAAGGCGAGGAAGAACTCAGCTTTTTTTCGGCTCTAGCAAACCTTGTAGCTTCTAGTGTGCAACGTTGGTTGTTGGCAGAGAAACTTAAAAATCAAGAGGTGATTCGCCAACGACTGGAACGCTATCATTCTCCCGCCGTGGTCCAGCAGTTAATAGCTGTAGGAGCATTGCCTGATGGTCGTTTACCTCCACAAGAAAGTGAAATCAGTATTCTATTTGCCGACCTTGTCGGTTTTACTGAGATTTCTGAAAGATTAAAGCCAACTCAAATCGCTGAATTACTTAACAATTTATTTGAGGAGATGCTGCAAGAAGTGTTTGCTTGGGGGGGAACTTTGGATAAGTATATTGGCGATTGCATTATGGCATTTTTTGGTGCGCCTGAACCGCAAAGCGATCATGCTGATCGCGCTGTCGCCACCGCTATGGGGATGCTAACTCGTTTGGAAAATCTTAATGCCAAGAATTTTTGGACCGAACCCCTGCAATTGCGAATTGCAATTAACAGCGGTAAGGCTGTAGTTGGAGATGTTGGCAGTTCCCAAAGGGTAGAATATACCGCTCTAGGAGCAACTATTAATCTGGCTGCTCGCATGGAAGCAGTTTGTCCCCCTGGTGAATGTATCGTGAGTAAAGCCACTTATCACATGCTTTCACAGCCCTCATGCTTCCAGAAGATGGGAGATTACCGTTTTAAAGGTATTAATCGGTTAGTCAGTATTTATCAGACGAATATGTAAGTAATGGGCATAGGGCATGGGGCATAGGGCAACTAACCACTAACAACTAACCACTCCCCATTAATTTTTATTCTAAACTGGGTGAGAGTGACGCATTCTGGTATAATCAGGCAATACAAATTTATTGCACACTAGCTTAGTAAAGTTGTACAGTAAAAATACTGAGATAAGATGTATTTTTTTGTTTCTATTAAAGTTGCGAAATTTAAACATTTAGAAACCAAAATTCTTTGAAAGACTAAAATTTGGGTGGTAGTGTCCATAATAGAGATTTGGTAAAACCAGGAGCTACCTCAAGCTATTTTGTAACAGGAGGTCAGGGAATGGCTATCGCCACCATTAATCCGGCAACCGGGGAGCTGCTCCTCAGTTTTGAGCCCCTAAACGATGCAGAAATTGCCAATAAACTAGATTTTGCACAACAGGCTTTTGAGCAGTACCGTAAGACTAGTTTTGCAGAGCGATCGCTTTGGATGCAAAAAGCTGCTGACATCTTGGAAAAAGAAAAATCTGAATTTGCCAAGTTGATGACGCTGGAAATGGGCAAGCCGTTCAAGGCTGCGATCAATGAAGCAGAAAAATGTGCCCTTGTCTGTCGCTACTACGCCGAACACGCTGCTGGTTTCCTTGCCGATGCACCAGTACAAACCGATGCTAGCCATAGTTTTGTACGTTACCAGCCAATGGGGGTGATTCTCGCAGTGATGCCGTGGAATTTTCCTTTCTGGCAAGTGTTCCGCTTTGTGGCACCTGCACTGATGGCAGGAAATGTGGGATTGCTCAAACACGCTTCCAATGTGCCGCAATGTGCCTTGGCAATTGAAGAAATTATACAACGGGCAGGTTTCCCAACAGGTGTATTTCAAACTCTGTTGATCGGTGCTGCGAAGGTCGCCAACTTAATAGCCGATGACCGTGTGAAAGCTGCTACATTGACAGGAAGCGAACCAGCAGGCGCTTCTTTAGCAGCAGCAGCAGGGAAACAAATTAAAAAAACTGTTTTGGAATTGGGAGGAAGCGACCCGTTCATCGTGTTAGAAAGTGCAGACCTAGAGGCGGCTGTTGTCACAGCGACTACAGCGCGAATGTTAAATAACGGGCAATCTTGTATTGCGGCGAAACGTTTCATCGTGGTTGAGGCGATCGCAGACAAGTTTGAAAAGCTACTACTAGAAAAATTTACAGCGCTGAAAGTTGGCGATCCCATGCAACCAGACACCGACTTAGGACCATTGGCAACCCCCGATCTTCTCAAAGAATTGGATCATCAAGTGCAAACTTCTGTCAAGATCGGGGCAAAAGTCCTGACAGGTGGACATCCTTTATCAGAACGTCCAGGTAATTTCTATCCGCCGACAATTATCACAGATATTCCCCCAGGTAGTCCAACGGAGCAAGAAGAATTTTTTGGTCCGGTAGCTTTGTTGTTCCGTGTTCGAGATATTGATCAAGCGATAAAAGTCGCAAATGCCACACCGTTTGGCTTGGGTGCTAGTGCCTGGACGACCAATGACCAAGAACGCGATCGCTTGATCGAGGAAATCGAAGCGGGTGCAGTATTTATCAACGGTATGGTAAAGTCCGATCCCCGGCTGCCTTTTGGTGGGATCAAGCGTTCTGGTTATGGAAGAGAATTAAGCATCCAAGGCATACAAGAGTTTGTCAATGTTAAAACTGTGTGGGTTAAGTAATAATCTACCGAAGTCTACCGCGATCGCCTTGGATGCAAAGAGGATAAAGAGATAAAAATGAAAAACACCGCAGAACTACTAGTACAGTGTTTAGAAAATGAAGGGGTGCAATATGTTTTCGGACTTCCTGGCGAGGAAAACCTGCACGTTTTAGAAGCATTGAAAAATTCTTCCATTCAATTTATTACCACCCGTCACGAACAGGGGGCGGCGTTTATGGCGGATGTCTACGGACGTCTGACAGGAAAAGCGGGGGTGTGTCTTTCTACGCTTGGTCCTGGTGCAACAAACTTGATGACCGGGGTAGCAGATGCAAATCTTGATGGTGCGCCTTTGGTAGCGATTACCGGACAAGTAGGAACAGATCGCATGCACATTGAATCCCATCAATATTTAGATTTGGTGGCGATGTTTGCGCCCGTGACAAAGTGGAACAAGCAAATTGTCCGACCAAGTATTACACCAGAAGTTGTGCGCAAAGCCTTTAAGCGGGCGCAAACCGAAAAACCGGGTGCGGTTCACATCGATTTGCCGGAAAATATTGCTGCCATGCTTGTAGAAGGCAAACCCTTGTGTAAGGGTACTGTGGAAAAAAGCTTTGCATCTTTTCACAGTATTAGGGCAGCCGCAGCGGCAATTTCTCAAGCGACTAATCCCCTAATCTTAGTAGGAAATGGTGCGATCCGCGCTCAAGCCAGTGATGCGGTGACACAATTTGCTACCGAGATGAATATCCCCGTTGCCAATACTTTCATGGGCAAAGGAGTCATTCCCTATACTCATCCCTTAGCTTTATGGTCAGTGGGATTACAGCAGCGGGATTTCGTCAACTGCGGCTTTGACAACACAGATTTGGTCATTGCCATTGGCTATGACTTGATAGAGTTTTCCCCGAAAAAATGGAATCCCGTTGGCAGCATTCCGATTGTTCATATTGCCGCTAACCCGGCGGAAATTGATAGTAGTTACATTCCTAAAGTTGAAATAGTGGGGGATATTTCTGATTCCCTTTTTGAAATCTTAAAGTTGGCAGATCGCCAAGGTAAATCCAGTCCCTATGCTATCAGCTTACGAGCAAATATTCGTGCCGATTACGAACAATACGCTCACGATGACGGATTTCCCATTAAGCCACAAAAACTAATTTATGACTTGCGGCAGGTGATGGGACCAGAAGATATTGTGATATCTGATGTCGGCGCACATAAAATGTGGATTGCCCGTCATTATCATTGCCATAGCCCCAATACTTGCCTGATTTCCAATGGCTTTGCAGCCATGGGTATTGCCATTCCTGGCGCTTTAGCCGCCAAACTCGTTAATCCTGACCGCAAAGTCGTGGCGGCAACTGGCGATGGCGGCTTTATGATGAATTGCCAGGAACTAGAAACTGCTTTGCGTGTCGGTACGCCCTTTGTCACCTTAATTTTCAATGATGGAGGCTACGGCTTGATTGAATGGAAGCAAGAAAATCACTTTGGCAAAGGTAGATCATCTTTTGTGCATTTTGGCAACCCTGATTTTGTCAAATTTGCCGAAAGCATGGGTCTAAAAGGCTACCGTGTTGAATCTGCTACTGATTTGGTTCCCATCCTCAAAGAGGCTTTGGCACAGGATGTACCAGCAGTGATCGATTGTCGGGTGGACTACCGGGAGAATATCCGGTTTACCCAAAAAGCCGGTGATTTGAATTGCGGAGTGTAGGCAACGGATGATGTAACGGAAAACTGATGGCGCGATCGCTTAAGGTTGCCAAAGAGTGCATTCAGCAAGTTAAGTCAGCACTTCAGCGTAATCGCTATCCCAGCCAGAATGCTTTAGCTGGAGACGTAGGGCTATCTATATCAACTGTAAAAAGCTTCCTGAGTGGCAAACCTGTTGATTATCTGAATTTTGTTGAAATTAGCGGTAAATTGGGTCTAGACTGGCAAGCGATCGCATTTGAAGAGCCAGAAAGTCAGCCACCTCAGATCAACTCAACAAATAGGGAGTGATCGCCATTTATCACAGGACCTCCCATCACCCATCCTCGGTACTTTTTTGGGCGCGAGAAGGAAATAAAACGCCTCTTCAACTTACTGAAACGGCTTCCCCTGCAAAACGCTGCCATTATCGGCAAGCGGCGTAGCGGCAAAACCTCTCTGCTACACTACCTGAAAAACATCACCACCACCCCACCAGAACAGTTACATCTTGGTCAAAAGTATGATTGTTTACCCCATCCAGAAAGTTATCGCTGGATTTTCGTAGACTTCCAAGATTCACGCATGGCAAGCCTAGAGAGGCTATTGAGGTACATTGTGGAATGCTTAAGTCTCAAAGTAGTTACGCCTTGTAACTTGGATTACTTCATGGATGTGGTCAGCGATCATCTGCGATCGCCCACAGTCATTTTACTAGATGAGATTGGCGTTGGGTTGCAACGCTGTCCAGAGTTGGATGATGGGTTTTGGGAGAGTTTGCGTTCATTAGCAACTAACCATACTGAGGGAAATCTAGCGTTTATCTTGGCAACCCATGAATCACCCGTTGAACTTGCTCACAACACGGGGCATAGTTCACCCTTTTTCAATATTTTCGGCTACACTGCGACTCTGGGAGCGCTAACTGAGACAGAAGCGCGGGAATTGATAGCCAGTTCGCCAATGCCCTTTTCTGATGACGATGTAGAGTGGATTTTGACTCAAAGTTGCTGCTTACCACTCTTTGTGCAAATTCTTTGTAGGGAAAGATTGTTTAGTCTGGAAGAGAGAGAGACTGATGAGAATTGGCGCGAGGAGGGTTTAAAACAAATAGAACCATTTGCTCATTTGTTGGAAACAGAAAGGGAGAGCTAAAAAAATGCCTTTTAGCAGTTACAAGAGTATTGGCGCTGTTGCCAAAGAATTTAATATTAAGTATGTTCGTGATGATTTCATTATTGAAATTGAATTTGCGGTTAGTGATGTTTTTCAGCAGGAATTAGATTTAATTTTCAATGAAGGAGTTTTTGATAATTCCGAAATTGCTATTTGTGAGAATATCATTTATCCAGTTTTGAAAGAAGTTTGGAAAGCTTATCGGAGTAATTTTTTACTCTGGAGTCACCAGACGTTAAATTATAATGAAAATTTGTGCGGTGTTCCTGATTATATATTGGCAAAGCGTTCTCCCCTTGGCACTGTAGTTTTTGACAAGCCATATCTCGTGTTAGTTGAAGCCAAGAAAGAAAGCGATTTTACTGAAGGGTGGGGTCAGTGCTTTTCAGAAATGGTGGCAGTGCAGCGTCTTAATAATGAGCCAGAACAGACGATATTTGGGATTGTTTCTAATGGAGCAATCTGGCAGTTTGGTCAGCTAAATTTAGATACTTTTACACAAAATAAAACTTTCTATACAATTCAGGATTTGGAACGACTATTCGCTGCTGTTAACTATGTTTTCCAACAGTGTGAATTACAATTAGATAATCAAGGGTTAACAATCAACCCGTTCTAACTCTCGTTAGTTCTGAGATATTCATTTTATGAAAGCACACCGTATATAGCAATCCGATTTGATTTTTGAAAAAATCTCAGTAGTCTAGTAGGGTGTGTTAGCGCAGCGTAACGCACCGAAAGTTTGGGATGGTGCCGTACTGCTGCGTCCTAACACACCCTACGTGTATTTCACAAATCAAATATGAGTCCTATAGAAACAACTTTAACTGAAAATGGAACCTTGACCATAAAGGATTTACCTTTTCAGGCTGGAGATGCAGTTGAAATCATCATTAAAGAACGTCCTTCCCACCCTCCAAAATCTAATCCTTATCCCCTGCGAGGCAAACAACCATATCGCTATGATGACCCATATGAGCCTCAATACTGCGCAGGTTTTGGTCGTTGGTCAGGATTTCAGGTGTGTAGAGACGCGAAATTTCGCGTCTCTACAGGGTTTATCGGTAAATAAATCAGTTTATCCTTCAAATACCCACATTTTTAGATAAATGCCATGACAACTAATTTCCTCCTAAAGCTGGAACACTTACCCAATAGTTTGCCAATAGAGGGTGCTGTCCGTATCGAGTTAGTAGAAGGAGTGCCAATATTTCGCGCTTCTAGCTTAGTACAGGAGCGAATTGAAACATTAATAGCTAGACAAAAAGAATTGGCTCTGACTTTTGAAGAAGAACAAGAATTGGATGAATATGAAGAATTAGATGATTATCTCAGTTTAGTTAACCGGATGATCAGAAATGCTTCGCTAACTCAAAATCAAAGGTAATTATAGATTTGTCTGCCAATCGTTATATTAGTGAAGCAACTCAAAATCAAGTACGCCAACGTGCCAATTATCTGAAAGCGGAAGCTCGTCTATTAATTGAGCACCCTGTCAAAGATTTTACCCTGCGCTATGAACCTGATGCCGTGGAGCGAGTGCTGCAACTTACCCACTGTCACCCTTTCCTGGTACAATTGCTGTGTGCGGAAATTGTCGCCCTCAAGAACGAGCAAGATCCTTCTATCCGCCGACTGGCAACTTTAGCCGACGTGGAGGAGGCGATCGCATCGGCTTTAAGCACTGGTAGCTTTTTCTTCGCTGACATTCAAAACAACCAAGTAAACGCGGCGGGACTTGCTATCCTGCGCTTCATTGCAGCACAAGGAGAAGGCGCTATAGTTAGCCGTAAAACTCTATCGCAACAATTCCCTGAGGAATGCGATCGCACTCTCAGCTTACTATTACAACGCGAATTGATTGAAGAAGCAGAGGACGGTTATCGCTTTCAAGTAGAGTTGATTTGTCGCTGGTTTGCCCAATAGAATTTACCTCACGCAAAGAAACCTTGGCGTCCTTGGCGCGGCAGTTGCTTCAAGCCGGGGAACCCGTCCAACGCACTGCCTTGTCTTGGCGGT
>CAZZXJ010000127.1:11870-12182 GCA_964657905.1 uncultured Stigonema sp. | reverse complement strand
CATTAGCTTTACTTCGGAATCAACTGTAATATAGGAGAAAATAGTGCCAGAATTCGCTCTAGTCAAGTACTCAGCTACAGCCAACCGCTTGCTTTATGGGGTAAAGACTTGGGTAAATTGAGCAAAAGATAAATTGCGGTCGTTCAACTCTGCTGCTGGGCTAGTATGTTCATTTGCCATTTTCGCCCTGAAAAACATCCCAAGCGATATTGTTGCTGCTATACTGCATCCGTCGCTTTGGTGGAATACAAGCTATAGCTAGTACAGGTCGGCGGAAATAAGCTGACCATATGCAATCTTATTAAAAGCCTT
>CAZZXJ010000127.1:0-11860 GCA_964657905.1 uncultured Stigonema sp. | reverse complement strand
TTGACTTTTGACTTTTGACTTCCGCGCAGCGGTACTAGGGCCATAGTCATCAACAATTTCAACCAATTTGGAATCGCACGTGTTAGCTTTGTAGTCTTACAGCAGATTGCGAGTAAGTAAAGTAAAATGTTTTTGTCTAAAAGCTCGACACAAAGCCTTTTTTACTTCTGACTCCTGACTTCTGAATTCTACTGTATATGGTGGCTCATACCCACCCTACTTTTAATTTTGAGTTGTTTAAGCATGCTCAGAAAAATTCTCATCCAGTCCCTGCTTGTTCTAACACTCGTACTAGGAATAGCAGGGTGCAATGTGGTTGGTATCGTTCCAGGTAAAGAAAGGCTTCCTGCAGTTTCCCCACTCAGTCCGCCGAATTTACCAGACTGGATTGAACAGATTAGTCCAATTGGAGATACTCAACCTTTGAACCAAATCCGTATGCGGTTTAAAGAGGCTTTAATTCCAGTTGAAAGTCTGGACAGTCCTGAACAGCAGAGTTTGTTACAAAAATTTGAAATTGTGCCACCTTTACCTGGTCAATTTCGATTTTTAACACCGCGTATGGTGGGATTTCAAGCCGATAAAGCACTGCCGAAAGCCACGCGGTTTAAAGTCACGCTTAAAGCAGGTTTAACCGATTTAAAAAATCATCGTCTCACCCAAGATTTGCCTTGGACTTTCAATACTGAACCGATCAAGATCACTAATTTACCTGGGAAGAATCCTATTGAAGATTCTGAAGCTGAAACAATTGATTTACAGCAATTGCAAGTCACCTCAAATGTCGAACTTGATTTAGCTTCAGTACAAAAACATTTACAACTTATTCCAGAAGGTAAAAAAAAGGGTATCCAATTCAAAGTTTATTTGGCAAAAGAAGAAAAGCACCCAGAGAATGAAGACCCGTTCGAGAAATTTGATCCTTCAGCACGCAATTGGATTTATAAATTAATTCCCCAGGAAAATATCCAAAAAGCAACCAATTATCGCTTAGAGTTTTATCCTGGAATACGTCCGGCTTACGGTAACTTACTTAGTGAGCAAGCATTTGCCAGTAAAGTAACAACTTATTCGCCTTTAACATTTAAAGGAATTACATTTTATGGACAGCCAGATGCTAGTGGAACCTTTGGACGATTTGTTAAAGGCAGCCCTCAGCTTGAATTTAATAACGGGTTAGTAGCAGATTCAGCCATAGAAAATATTAAAATTAATCCTACACAAAAATCAATTGATAAAATTTTACAAGTAAATGACAAGGACAAAATAGTCAATATCAATCCTGATGCTTTAGAACCTACAACTACTTATACAATTACTATCGGAGCAAATCTCAAAGACCAGTTTGGTCAGACTTTGGGTAAGCCTGTGACACTCAAATATGAAACCGGAGATTTAGCTAGCAATATTTGGGTTCCTGATGGTTTTAATATTTTTCCCGATGGTAAAAACTTACAACTTAACATTAATACAGCAAATTTGCCAGAAGCAAAGTACAAAGCAGCTTATCGAGTCGTACAACCAACAGATTTAGTTTACTTGGATTCCGCTGAACCTAAGGGAAATGGTAATGATTTATTACCTAAGACAACTGAGTGGCAAAGCTTCAAGGTATCTGCGAAGAAAAATCGGTCAGTTGATGTTAGAGTGCCTGTACGAGAAAAACTGGGCGCGGCTACTGGCATGTTAGCTTACGGGGTGCAGGCTCGCACTAATACTTATCAGGAAAATGGTAAAGAACTGTGGCAGGAACCTACGACTTTTGGGATGGTTCAACTAACAAATTTGGGTGTCTTTACACAGTGGTTTCCTGAATCTGGGTTAATTCGAGTACATCATCTTGCTGATGGTTCACCAGTCAAAGCTGCTGCTGTCGAAATCTATGAATCAAAATTAGAGGCAAAATCTCGCACTCAACCGATATCTTGTGCATCAGGTAAAACTGATGAAAATGGTAATTTCAAACTTAGTCAGGAGGTTTTGCGGCAATGTTTGGGAGGTAATCCTCGCTTTATTCAAGAACCTAAATTGTTAGTCATAGCCCGTGAAAACAAAGATTGGGCATTTACGCGTACGCAGGAATATGATGGTGCTTATGGCTATGGTGTTGATGCAGGCTGGGAAGATGGTAAACCAGTATCGCGCGGTGTAATCTTCTCGGATAGACAGTTGTATCAACCAGGGGAAAAAGCTTGGTTTACTGGTTTTGCTGACTACTTGCAGAATGGAGCGCTCAAGCAAGATAAAAATACTAGTTACCAATTAACTCTCGTAAACCCAGATGGGCAAAAGACAGATTTAGGTACTCAAACTACCAATCAATTTGGCACTTTTTCCCTAGAATTACCAATTCCAAATAATCAACGTTTAGGCTACTACACAATTCATGCTAAGGGTAAGAATGAGCAAGAAATTTCTGGGGAATTTCGTGTGGCTGAGTTTAAGCCTCCTAATTTCAAAGTTGAACTCTCCTTAGATAAAGAATTTGCCCTCGTTGACGATAAAGTTGAGGCTAACGCTACAAGTAATTATTTATTTGGCTCTCCTGTGGAAGGGGGGAGCGCTAAATATTTTGTAACTCGTCAGCAGACTCAGTTTGTTCCCAAAGGTTGGGAGGAATTTGCTTTTGGTAGACAGTGGTTTTGGCCAGAGGAGACACCTTCTGTACCTAGCGATGTGTTGCAAGGTCATGCACAACTTGATGCTGATGGTAAAAGTAGTCAAACGGTGACAGTGTCGAAAGATTTGCCTTATCCAATGACTTACCGCGTGGATGTCCAAGTTGCAGATGTTTCTAATCTGTCTGTGGCAAATTCACATTCGTTTACGGCATTGCCAAGTAATCGTCTGATCGGGTTAAAAAGTAATTTTGTAGCGGAAGCTGGTAAAGGCTTTCCTGTTGAAGTTATTGTAGCTGACCCTACAGTTGTAGGGACCGGAAATGCAACGTCTTTATTAGCAGGTCAACGGGTGCGTCTGGAACTGCAACAGATGAAATATAGCAGTGTGAATCAGCTAGTTGAAGGAAGTCAGACGCCGAAAAATCAAGTTGAATATAAGACCGTGGGACAAGCAGAAATTACATCTGCAACCACTCCTCAATTTGTAACGCTTATACCACCTGAATCTGGTTCTTACCGCATTAGAGCTAATTTTAGCGATGGTTGTAGAGATGTTGTATGCAACGTCTCTACAGCAACGGATTTGCAAATTTGGGCGACTGGTGAAAATCCGGTGTTTTGGGGTTCTAGGGAACGCGATCGCCTAGAAATTAAGCTCGACAAAACAAAGCTCAAAGCAGGTGAAACTGCTACCGCAGTGATTCAATCGCCCTATCCAGAAGCAGAGTTGTACTTTGCTGTCGTTAAAGATAAACCATTATATCAACAGATTACTAAAGTCAAGGGAGGAGCGCCACAAATTCAGTTTCAAGTCACACCCGAAATGCTACCAAATGCGGCTTTACAAGCTGTCTTAGTACGACAGGGTGTACCTCTCAATCAGGTGGAACCAGGAAGTTTAGATAACCTGGTACGGATTGGCTTTGCTCCCTTCAACGTCAACTTGGACGATAAGTATTTAAAGGTGCAAGTGACTCCAGTGCAAGGGTCACTGGAACCTGGTGCAGAACAAACGGTACAGATGGAACTAAAAGACAACCAAGGAAACCCAACCATTGGACAGTTCACAGTCATGGTGGTGAATGAGGCGGTGTTACAGCTTTCTGGCTATCGTCCGCCTGATTTGGTGAACACGGTTTATGCTGATGTGCCCATATCTACCCGCTTTAGTGATAACCGAGGGAATGTAGTGGTACAACAACAAGCTTTGGCTAAACCCAAAGGTTGGGGTTATGGCGGTGGGTTTTCAGCAGGTGCAGCAAGTACCCGTATTCGCAAAGATTTTCAAGCCTTAGCTTACTACAATGGCTCTGTGCTTACCGATGCTACAGGTCAGGCACTAGTGAAGTTTAAATTACCCGATGACTTAACCACATGGCGGGTAATGGCGATCGCCACTGATGGAAATCTACGTTTTGGCAACACGGAAGCGACGTTTATCACCACAAAGCCACTGCTAACTAATGCAATATTGCCTCAGTTTGCTCGTCCTGGCGATCGCATTCTCGCTGGCTTATCTGTAACTAATAACACTGGTAATACAGGAAATCTGATCATTAATGGAGAATTGGGCGGTTCCGTTAAGTTTGAAGGAAGTAACCCCAGATCTGCTACTTTGCAAACCCAATCATGTAGAGACGTTGCATGTAAAGTCTCTACAGCTTATCGCTTTCCAATGGTGGCTGGTAGTGTTGGAGTGGGTAAGGTTCGCTTTACTACTCAACTGAATCGTACCACGGCAGATGCTTTTGAAGTGCCTTTAGAAATTAAGTCACTGGAAATTACAGAACAAGTAGTGGAGACGGGCGTAACTGGGAATCAGGCGAAGATTCCTTTAAATGTGGAGAAAAATACTGTCCCTGAGGAGGGAGGTTTAAATATTCAGCTTGCGAGTACCCTGATACCAGAGATTAAAGCACCAGCGCAGAAGGTTTTAGCAGATGATGACTTGCCTTTTACAGAACCGACGGCGAGTCAGATCATTACCGTTGCTGATTTGCAAACGCTGTCTCAGAAATGGGGAATAGGGAATGAATTATCCAGGGACTTAAGGGCGGGGGAACCCCGCCCCTACGGTCATTTGATTGAACGATTGCAAAAACTCCAATTGGCGGATGGTGGTTTTGCTGCTTTTCCAGGACAACAAAAGTCCGATCCTTGGGTTTCTTCCTATACAGCTGAGTCTCTAGCTAAGGCAAGTCAGGCGTTTCCGGGTTCGGTTGATGCTGGTATGGTGTCTCGCCTCAGGGTTTATTTGCAAAAAATTCTGGCAAACCCAGGACAATACGAGTTTTGCAAACAGCAGTTGTGTAAAAGCCAACTGCAACTCAATACCTTGATGGCTTTGGCAGAACTGGGAGACAGGCGCAATAGTTTTCTTGTAGATATCTATCGCCAGCGCGACGCTTTTGATTTAGTTACTCAGATTAAACTGGCGCGATACTTATCTCAGTTTCCAGAATGGCAGGATGAATCTAAACAACTGTTGAACCAGCTGCAACAGAATATATATGATACTGGTCGCACAGCAGTCGTAAGTTTACCCCCCACTTGGGGATGGATGAGTTCGCCTACCACGCTGCAAGCTCAAGCTTTACGCCTGTTTATTGCTCACCAAAGTAAACCAGAAGTTGTAGATAGATTATTGCAAAGTCTGTTGGCACTGCGCAGAGATGGCACATGGCAGACTAGCTATGATAATGCCCAAGGGCTGACAGCTTTGGTGGAATATGCCAAACTGCAACCCACACCGCCGAATTTTGTTGCCAAAGTGCAATTAGCTGGTAAAAATCTGGGACTGCGGCGATTTGAAGGCTACCGCAATCCTAGTCTAGAGGTGAAAGTGCCCATGGCTGAGTTACCGCGTGGTCGTCATGATTTGCTGCTGCAAAAATCAGGTCAAGGCACTTTGCACTATCTAGCTGCTTATCGTTATCGCTTACAAGGAAATCAACCAGGGAGGTTTAACGGTTTACGGGTAACACGAGAAATTCGCCGGGTGAATCAGGAAAAAGTGTTGCAAAAGATCGGTCTTTATGGTTTTGATAAACCATTAACTGTAGAAAGTGGGCAGGTGTTTGATATTGGTTTGGAAATCATTGCAGATCATCCTGTGGATCGTGTGGTAATTAGCGATCCGCTACCAGGGGGATTTGAGGCGGTGGATGCTAGTTTTCAAACGGCTACGGCTGCATTACAGGCTTTAGCAGATAGCTGGGAAGTTGGCTTCAAGACTATCTATCGCGATCGCATAGTAGCTTATGCAGATCGCTTGGAACCAGGAGTTTATCGCCTCCACTACTTAGTACGTTCTGTGACTCCCGGTACATTTCTCTGGCCTGGGTCACAAGTTCACCTAGAATATGCACCAGAAGACTTTGGCCGATCAGGTGATTCTACACTGATCATTAAGGAGCATTCGTGATAATTGAAATAATATCATGTCCGTTTAATTACTTATGATATGTCGTTGCGAGTGGAACATCGCACTACTGCAACGACAACTAAAATACCATAGCTGACATCTTGCACCTTCTCAATAATGGCTGGTGGGCAGTGCCCATCCTACCAAACCATAAGCTTTTTGTAGCTCTGATTTTCGCAACCAGGCGATGGTGCAAGATATGATATCATATGCGGTTGAACACTTATAATAAGGCACGTAGTTGCGCTCTCGATCAGTCTTATATCATGTTCGGTAAATCACTTATAATTCCCAGAACATCCCACCCCACCCTGCCAAAGCTGTGCTTTGTCTCCCCGGACCGCATGCGGTCCGGGGTAGGGGTGGGGTGCTTTTATTATAAGTAATTAAGCGGACATCATATGATATAGCTTTTTGACCTTTGACCTTTAAGACAGTATATAATTTTTTGGCAAAAGTCAAAATTCACAATTATAAGTTCAAAATTTACAAGAATTTAACACTTAACTAGGTATATTAATTTACAAAGGAGTAGAAGCCTTACAGAAGCTACTGTGAAACGAGGCTTTAGTAACACAAATAAACGTTATAGCAAGGAAAAAGAAAAATGGTTTGTAGAGTGAAGAGGATTTACATGAAAAGTTTGCTCACTAAATTAACAATTTCTGCGGGTGTTGTCTTGTCTGCTGCTACGGTTTCACACCCAGCGATGGCTGCTTCTTTTGAGGTAACGTTAGAAGCACCTGGTGTTCAACAGTCAACACTTTCGACCAACCCAAATGCTTATGGAGCAAAGAATGTAGTTGTAGATAATTTTAATTCCGACCAGACAGGCTATAATACCACTAGCCTTGCATTTGCTGGTAATTCCCAAATTGGGAGCTACAACCAAGGCGTTATAGCGGCAGCAAGTCAGTATGGTGGTGCCGGTGGCACAGGGAATTACTTAACCGTCCAGCCTGGTTTATTTGGAACATCATCAGATATACAGAAGTCTACGACTACTCTCACCCTAAACACTCCACAACGCTATTTTGGGTTAGACTGGTCAGCCGGAGACAAATATAACGAATTGGATTTTTACTCTGGTACTCAACTTTTAGAAAAATTTACGACGGCAGATGTGATCGATTTTATCGGTAAGCAGTCAAACGCTAAAGACTACTATAGCAACCCCAATCAACAATTTCAGGGTCAAGATTCAAGTGAACCCTTTGCTTTCTTAAACTTTTTTGCTGACCCCAACAACACAAGTGTGACTTTTGATAAGATTCAATTCATTAACAATTCTAGTTCTACTGGCTTTGAATCAGATAATCACACGGTGGCTTCTGATTACGTTACAATTTCTGGCAAAAATATTTCTGTGCCTGAACCTTCCGCCGCACTAGGGGTGTTAATGATTGCGGGGTTTGGGATATTCTCACAAAGAAGGAGAATTTCTCAGAAAGCTTAACAACTATAGCGATCCTAAATGATTCGTGAGAGCAGAGAAACCTGGTTTCGTAAAAGAAACCAGGTTTCTTGCCGTTTAAATTTTCGGCGTTGCTGAATTCTGGTATGAAAATGATTTTGTGTGATTCCAGAAACTTTGTAGAGACGCGAAATTTCGCGTCTCTACATCTAGATTCATACTTCAAATCAGCAACGCCGAATTTTCACGCCTAAAATATGAGTCTTCCGTGTTCTCTTCAGATGACGCTGGCTCTACAACAGATTAAACTGTGGATAATATTACATTATGGGTGATTGTAGTAATGTTTACATTATACATACAATGGCTTACTTAAACATTTCTCAAATTTAATCCTCCTATATCACACGCCAGTTATGTCAGTTTATCAATCTAGTTGCGGTGAAACCGCCGATTTGATTATTGGTGTTGGCAATCCAGAAAACCGTGACTCGCAGTATAATGCTGCTCCTGTGGGTGCTCTTGCCAAACAAAAAGGGACTATATCTACCTTTCTTGCTCCTTTGACTCAGGATACTTTTAAACAGGTCGTTGCAGAAGTTGAACAAAAATTAAAAATTGTTAATCAAACCCTGTCAATGTTGGACTCCCAAGGGTTTGAAACTATCCTGCAAGAAATGTTGCACTCCATCACCTTCAAAACCGGGGAATTACTGGGGGCAGACCGCACAACAATATTTTTATTGGATGAAGAAAAAAAAGAACTCTGGTCAATTCTGGCTGAAGCAGAAGGCGATCGCTCTCTAGAAATTCGCATCCCAGCAGATAAAGGTATTGCTGGTGAGGTTGCCACTTATCGGAAAGTCATCAATATTCCTTTTGATTTCTATGACGATCCACGCTCAGTCTTTGCCCAAGAACAAGAAAAAAAAACTGACTACCGCACCTACACCATGTTAGCTTTGCCATTGTTGAGCGAACAGGGGCAATTAGTTGCGGTGGTGCAATTACTGAATAAATTAAAATGCCCAAATAATCCACAATCTCCGATCTCAGAACGCATCGATATTAAGGGTTTTACCAGCGCTGACCAACAATTATTTCAGGAATTTGCTCCTTCCATTAGGCTAATTTTGGAGTCATCTCGCTCCTTTTATGTGGCGACCCAAAAACAAAGAGCAGCCGCAGCCCTCATGAAGGCGATCAAGTCTTTGAGTCAAAGCAGTCTCGACTTAGAAGAAACGCTGAAGCGAGTGATGGATGAGGCAAAGGAATTGATGAATGCCGATCGCAGTACTCTATGGTTGTTGGACCAAGATGCACGTACTCTGTGGACGAAAATTACTCAGGACGATGGCTCAACCAAGGAGTTGCGTGTACCAATAGGTAAAGGCTTTGCTGGCATAGTTGCAGCATCTGGCGAAAGGCTGAATATTCCTTTTGACCTGTACGATCATCCAGACTCTGATACTGCCAAAAAAATGGATCTGCAAAATGGCTATCGCACTTGTAGCTTACTTTGTATGCCAGTATTTAACGTGGATCAAGAGTTGATTGGCGTTACCCAGCTAGTAAATAAAAAGAAACCTGGTGATTTTCCCCCTTATAACCCCGCTTTGTGGCCAAAAGCACCCGAATTCTTCCAAGCCAGTTTTGACCGCAACGACGAAGAGTTCATGGAAGCTTTTAATATTCAAGCAGGGGTAGCGTTGCAAAATGCCAAGCTGTTTGCCACGGTTAAGCAACAAGAACAAATGCAACGCGATATTCTCCGTAGTCTTTCCAATGGAGTGATTTCTACTGATAAAGGCGGTCACGTGATCGCCGCTAATGAAAGCGCCAAGCGTTTGCTAGGTCTGGAAGCAGAAGATCGCTTGGAAGGTAAATTAATTAGCGATCTCATCCGCATTAAAGAAAGCGATTTTAGCAAGTGGTGTCAAGCGGCTTTAAATGCAGCAGATTCAAAATACCGTGAGCAGTACTATCCCGATCGCACACTCCTGGCAAATGGCACTCTTCAGCACAGTATTAATTTATCCATCAACACGATCGCTGACGCTAGCGACCGGACTCAAGTACGTGGGGCGTTGGTAGTGATGGATGATATCAGTGATGAAAAGCGCCTTAAGAGTACAATGTATCGCTACATGACCCAAGAATTAGCAGAAGAATTGCTGAAATTAGATGACGCTAAACTGGGGGGCGATCGCAAAGAAGTTACGATTTTATTCTCTGATATTCGTGGCTATACCACTTTGACAGAAAACCTGGAAGCGGAAGAAGTAGTGAGTATGCTCAACGAATATTTTGAATCAATGGTAGAGGCTGTATTTAAATACAAAGGTACCCTTGACAAATACATCGGTGATGCCATCATGGCTGTATATGGTTCCCCCTTGGCTTTGCAAGAACACGCTTGGATGGCAGTGCAAACATCGCTCGAAATGCGCGATCGCTTACAAGACTTTAATGAACGTCGTTATGCAGCTTGCAAACCGAGAATCAACATAGGAATTGGTATTAACTCTGATACTGTAATTAGTGGCAATATTGGCTCTAGCAAGCGCATGGAATTCACAGCTATTGGTGATGGCGTTAATCTTGGCTCACGACTAGAAAGTGTCAGCAAGCAATATGGTTGCGATATTATTATGAGCAGTAATACTTACCAGCCTTGCAAAGACCTTGTGTGGGCAAGAGAACTAGATTACATTCGTGTTAAAGGTAGAAATGAGCCAGTAGCTATCTATGAACTGGTAGGCTTGCGTTCCTACTCCATTAGTAGCCAAAGACAGGATGTCATTGAGCATTATCACACCGGGCGTCAGTATTACCTAAATCGCCAGTTTACCTTTGCCAAAGCCGAGTTTACTAAGGTTTTGGAAATTGATCCTCATGACCAAGCGGCAATGTTGCATCTGCGACGTTGTCAACACTGGTTGCAAAAACCCCCATCAGATGCAGACTGGGATGATGGCGTCTGGACGTTTAAGGATAAATGACGAAGAAGGAGTCAGGAGTCAGGAGTCAGAATCAAAGATGGAATTGTGTACGACTGGTGGATGAAAAAGTGGTGTGCCTGCCTTAATGCAAAGAACACAATCCACAAACGGATGCAGTTGTCCTGACTCCTATCTCCTATCTCCTTTCATAAAAGTAGGGCTTTGAGGCTTCCCACTATTTTTTGTAATCATAAAGATAGGGAATTGGGAAGATGTTGTCGGACAAATCAATTAAAAATTTTTAATTTTGCATTTTTAATTTTTAATTCTTATACTCCCTCATACCTATTCCCCATTACCTGTTAGTTACGGTATAATCAATGACACAGGGTTATCATATGATGAAACTGTCTACCAAAGTAGTTGAGATTCTCTCGCCTGAAGAACTCCGTCGTACCTTGACTCGTCTTGCCTCTCAGATTGCCGAAAAGACGCGTGATATATCCCAACTGTCCTTAATTGGCCTTTATACAAGAGGTGTGCCATTAGCCCACTTATTAGCGCGTCAAATTGAGGCGCTAGAAGGTGTATCAGTGGCCGTGGGAGCGTTGGATATTACATTCTATCGAGATGACCTCCACCAAATAGGGTTGCGAACCCCTGCAAAAACCGACATCCCTTTTGACCTTACAGGGAAAACGGTTGTGATTGTAGATGATGTAATTTTCAAAGGGCGGACGATTCGTGCTGCTTTAAATGCTGTGAACGAATATGGTAGACCGGAGGCGATTCGTTTAGCTGTGCTAGTAGACAGGGGCCATCGTGAGTTACCGATTCACCCAGATTTTATTGGCAAACAATTGCCTACTTCTAAAGAAGAAATTGTCAAGGTTTACTTACAAGAGGTAGATGGACGAGATGCAGTGGAGTTAATTGGCGATTAAGCTATCTAATATCTTGCACCATTCTCAACAAGACCAAAAAACCGGGTTTATCAACCAAAAATATAGGGTTTGACCATTAGTCATTCTCAAGAAACCCGGTTTTTAACCTAGGTGCAAGATGTCAGCTATTAGACATCTGGTGGAAATTAATTATCCGTTACCTGAAATCCTTGTAGAGACGCGAAATTTGAGCCAGCGCTGCCGGAGGGTTTCCCGCTACTAGGGGACTGCCAGAGCGTTGTATGAGAGCGCTAAAGCGCAACTACGTGCCTTATTATAAGTGTGTAGCCGCGATTTATAATCGCCAGGTATTTTTTCCAAAGTGGGATACTCCTGTGCCCACCCTACTATTCAACCCATTATCGGGCTACCATGATGATGAATTAAGTACCACTTACCACCGAGAATTTCAAACAGATTAGTAGCCATTGATTGTGCTTCAATTCTTCTGCCATCAATGACTTGAAGGACATTTTCAACCAGTAATACATAGGCGATATTGTCGCGAACTTCTG
>CAZZXJ010000126.1:0-12208 GCA_964657905.1 uncultured Stigonema sp. | reverse complement strand
CGAATGACTCCTTTTTTAGTTGGGTGTACTTCATTCATATGAGAACTGCTATATTTGAGTTCCGAACACCTCTAGCTTCACCAAACCGGGTTTCTCTGCGTTCACAACTCCGTGCAGGAGTTGTGAAAAATTTTAAGTTTTGTAGGGTGGGCACTGCCCACCCTCACCCGGATACTAGTACAGTTGTGCGGAAATAAAGCGACCATTCCAAATCAACGAAAAGCTTACATTATAAGCATGAGTGACTTTTGACGAACGCGCAGGGGTACTAGCAATAACAGAGGTAGTATGTAAAAAGGTTGCACACTTTTTGTTTGGAGTTTAGACTAACGGCGGGCAAGAGTTAGTGTGCACTACTGAGTTTACTAGTATAAAATTTAATAACTATTCTACAAAATTACATAAACACTATGTAGATTTAGAGCTTCTGCTGTGAAGAAAAAGCGGTCAGTTGTGTTGAACTGACCATGACTTAAGATGCTCTGCTACATGACCGAAGAGGCAGGGGAGCACCGGGGGCACCTTTGGCAGGGGGAAAAGATTCTGGATTCCCCTGCGTGCAAAGGTTTCTTGCGAATCCATTTATGGATGGAGAACAACAAAAATGTCCTCTGTATCCACGTAGTGCAAGAAATACTACGTCCTTATTACTTGCGAATCTATTTATGGATGGGGTTCCAAAGGTGCTCCCCATCCCCCCTGCCCCCCTGTGCCTCTTCCTTGACTCTCCGTTTGATTGCAGTTAACGGCACGATGAGCGCCACTTCAAACACCTTCTTATATTATTTACTGACCAATTCACAAAATATTCACTTTATTTTTTTATATTTATATTTATACTGCCAGCAACTGAGAACTGGAGTTTTTCTAAAGTAGCTATAAACCTTGTTTGGTCAAGCTTTAGGCTGACTTCTAAAAAGTAAAGCTCTCAGTCGTGTTTAGTATATACCGACAAATTTTTTAATTGACTCTCCACGTAAAAAGTGCGTGGGGATTTTCTTTATACAATTCCAGTTATGGCAATCACCAACTAGTACCGCTTGCGTTCGTCAAAAGTCAAAAGCTTTATATATCAATGATTGTGCCTGTTTGAAATGGTTGCTTTATTTACGCCGCGCTGCACTAGGAACTGAAAATTAATATGCAAAATATTTTTGGCTACTCGCATCCTGAAAATTACCAAATAATACAAACTAATGCTCCATCTTCTGTCCTTGATGGCTTGCGTGTACTTGTGGTAGATGACAATGCAAACAACCTCAATGGCTCAATTGCGGTTGTTTACGCCAATCAATTGATTGCCACCCCTATATCACCCTCAAAAGCTGAAAATGAACAAATTAAATTTTGCATACCATCTGCATACCATCAGCAGACACTTGCAAATCTTGGCGCTAGATCCCCAGTATGAGTCGCGGGAGTCCCTAAGAACTGCACATTCTTTGATTGACCAAACCTTGAGAGAAATCCTCACCGACAACCAATCAGCTTCTGAGAGGTTAGAGGCAAAGCAATAGCTAAGTAACGTTAAGAATTATGAATTATGAATTGTGAATGAGAAAAAATTTCATAATTCATAATTTATAATTTATTTCTCTGCCCTTGTATTACCTTTAGTAGCAATTTCTTTACGTAAAACATCCACTGCTTTAGCGAATTGAGGGTCTGCGAGGGTGCCGATTTTTCCGCGTTCGTGCAACCACAAATCCTGTCGCTGAGCATCCGTCAAATCTACCTTGACATCTGGGTCAATTCCACGCTTATTAATATCACGATTCAGGGGAGTATAGTATTTAGCAATTGTCACCGCCATTCCTGAGCCATCGTCTAGAGGACGCACTGATTGCACTAAGCCCTTACCGAAGGTTCGACTACCAACCAAAACAGCACGCTTATTGTCCTGCAAGGCTCCTGAAAGGATTTCACTGGCACTAGCTGAACCTTTATCCACCAGCACTACCAGTGGTTTATTTGTTAAAGCGTGTCCGTTTGACACTTCCCGATCTACTTCACCTTTGCGGTCTTTGGTAGAGACAATAGCGCCTTTATCCATCCACATCTGGGCAATTTCTACACTAGAGAAGAGCAAGCCGCCTGGATCGTTACGTAGATCCAGAATATACCCAACTACCTGTTTATTTTCTAAATTTGTGATGGCATTCCGCATTTCCTTACCAGAGTTGGCACTAAACTGCTTCAAGCGAATATAGCCAGTGTTTCCTGCCGGAGTTTGCACCTGAGAATACTCTACCGGATGAATTTCAATTTTAGCCCGTGTGATCGTGAAATCTTTTTGTTGACCACTCCGCAGAATTGTCAGGTTGACTGTCGTTCCTGGTTCGCCTCGGATCAGGGCAACTGCGGCGTTGATATCCATTCCCTCCGTGCTTTTCTGATTAATTTTGATGATCACATCCTTTGCCAAAAGACCAGCTTTAGCAGCGGGTGTACCCTCAATCGGTGCAATTACGGTCAGCTTCTTACCATTTTTCTCATCTGGACCAATTTGGATACCAATACCCGTAAGTTCGCCTGAGGTGTCCACTTGCAGGCTCTTAAACTCTTCTGGGTTCATAAACCGGGTGTAGGGGTCATTTAGCTTCTTCAGCATTTCCCGGATGGACTTGTAAGCTTCCTCCTGACTACTGTAGGATTTACTTAGGTACTGTTGACGAACCGCCGGCCAATCTAGGTGATTGAAAGTACCGTCTACGTATTGGCGATCAATAATTTGCCAAACTTCATCTATTAATTCCTTAGGACTTTCTTTAAATAAGGCCTGTCCTCGTGAGTGCATGCCTAAGCTAGTAACAGCGATCGTTGATAGCGTCACCGCCGTAGCACCCACCAAAACAAGCCCATTTCTTGTAATTACCATAATGACTGCTGAGCCAGACGTAAAATATATTAAGTCAGTATGCTCAATCTAACACAGGGTATTACTGTACAGACCGAGCATATCTTTATTATTTCAAAAAAATGCCTTGCAATCCGGCAACCACAAAGGTCGCCAGTACAAAACTTATGAAAAACTTTAAGGATCTACCCATCGGCCATCTGCCTTAATCAAGTTTATCAACTCCTCTACACCTTTTGCTTCTGGGACTTTTTTAATTTCTTCTCTTCCACGATAGAGAGAAATATATCCAGGAGTCTTACCAACGTAACCATAGTCAGCATCAGCCATTTCTCCGGGTCCATTGACAATGCAACCCATAACTGCTATATCAAGCCCTGTCAAGTGTTTAGTTGCTTCTCGGACGACGTGCAGCACTTCTTCAAGGTTAAACAAAGTACGTCCGCAGGAAGGACAGGCGACGTACTCCACCATGGTTTTTCGCAATCCCAAAGCTTGCAAAATACTGTAACAAACAGGAATTTCTTTTTCTGGTGATTCCGTCAACGACACACGAATTGTATCGCCAATGCCATCAGCAAGTAGTGTAGCAATACCTGCGGTAGATTTAATCCGTCCGTATTCTCCGTCACCTGCTTCCGTCACACCCAAATGTAGGGGATAATCCATACCCAGTTCTTCCATCCGCTTTGCCATCAGACGGTAGGCGGCTACCATCACCGGCACCCGCGAGGCTTTCATAGAAATTACTATATTGTGGAAGTCCAGAGATTCACAAATGCGAATGAATTCTAATGCCGATTGCACCATCCCTTCTGGAGTGTCACCGTAGGTGAACAACATCCTTTCACCCAAGGAACCGTGATTGACACCAATCCGCATCGATTTGCCTTGATCGCGCAGGGAAATCACGAGAGGTTCTAGGGTTTCACGGATTTTTTCACCGATTTCGTCAAATTCAGTTTGTGTGTATTCGGTTCTGTTGGAGTTAGGCTTCTCAAACACGTACAACCCCGGATTAATCCGTACTTTCTCTATGTGCTTAGCAACTTCCAAGGCAATTTTCATACCATTATGATGCACATCGGCAACAATTGGCACGTCTTGGTAAGTTTTGATTAATTTTTGTTTAATTTCCGCCAAAGCTTTGGCATGAGCCATACTTGGTACGGTAACACGAACAATTTCGCAGCCTATCTCATGTAGACGACGAATTGCTGCCACGGAACCTTCTATATCTAGGGTGTCCTCGTTAATCATCGACTGCACCACTACGGGGTAACCTCCCCCAATGGTGACATTACCAACTTTCACCGGGCGGGTTTTGAGCCGCTTGATTGTGGTATCAAAGATGGGTTGACTAGAAGCTGTATTGGAATTTGTAAGCTTAGGCAGGGTTTGCATAACCTGTTAGGTAATTTTGTGTAGCGATTGGGTCAGATTTGAAAACATTCTGTTTCCCAGAGTGCCATATAAGGTGCAAATGTGGGTGATGAAATTCGAGAAAAACGAGGAGGAGAGAGAGAGGGAGAGATGAGGGGAGTAGTGGAGTAGCAGAGTCAGGGAAATAAGTAAAAATAACTAATAATTAATTTAAAATCCAAAATTGCCACCGCAGCCCATAGCTGACCTAGAACTATCTGCGTTCATCTGCGTCCATCTGCGGTTAAAATCTCAATAAGTAATAAATGTTACTAGTAGCGCCTCATAATTTATATGAGCCAATCTTTGATCCCTGTCATTCATTCGATTCCTTCCGGCGCAGCTTTGATTGAAACTGTACTCCCTAACTATACCATAAGTAATTCCCGTAGCTGTAAACTATACAAACGTGGTTTAAATGATACGTATTTGGTGGAAACCGAGCAACAGAGATATATTCTACGGGTTTATCGGCATGGTTGGAGAAATAAGCACGAGATAGATTTTGAACTGGAACTACTAGCATTTCTACACGCTCAAAACCAGCCTGTTGCATACCCCATTGCCCGAAACAATGGCGGTTTCACAACAGAAATTATAGCGCCAGAAGGAACCCGCTATGCAGCTGTATTTTTCTACGCACCCGGTCGTGCCGTCGAGGAAAAACTTGATAATATACAAAGCTATCGTTTAGGAGAAGCACTGGCAAAAATTCACCAGACACTAGACAACTTTCAAAGTAGTTTTAGCCGCCCTCATTTGAACAGTGAATACTTGCTTGATTGGTCGATGAAGGCTATTACTCCTTTGTACAAGCATCGAGAAAGTGATATCGATTATCTCCAAACACAAGTAGACAAAATCAAAAGGCAGCTTGAAACATTTAAACTACCTTTTTCAGCACCTGCTTATGGAATTTGTGTTGGCGATGTTCATTCGGGAAATGCCCATTTCACAGAACATAACCTCCCGACTTTATTTGACTTTGACCAGTGCGGTTACGGTTGGCGTGCTTTTGACATTGGCAAATTTTTGCACGTAGCACTAAGGATGAAGATAGAGGTTGAAGTTAGAAACAATTTTATTGAAGGATATCAAATTATTCGTAAACTAGAAGATGCTGAACTGGCATCAATTCCTGTGTTTGTCAAAGCTGCTCATATTTGGGTGATGGGAATTAATACAAATGCAGTTGGTGATGTTTTGCCTTATGGTTGGTTTACTGATGATTGGCTGGATGGGCGGTTGGGAATGTTAAGAAGTTTGCATGATGTAGAGGGTTAAATAGAGCAGAAAAGATGGGTATTTGATTCTCATCATATCAAATCCGCACTTCTCCGGAATAATTTCTCCTTCCTCTTCCTCTGTGATCTGGTGCAACTGGATCGGTTTTTTTATCATTCAGATGCTACCGGATTCGATATCACACACGCCCGGAAATCAATTTCCGGGCTTATAGCAAATGGAAGACACGATTATTTAGGAGCGAGAAATCAATGCAACGCTCTTAGGCAGACATCCGGGCACGCCCCTTTTTAAGGGGGGCTAGTTCTGATCTTGTTGATGTAAAGTAAACATGACATCTTACGATGTTTGTGAGATGATTGAAATTGGAGATTACTGTCAAATGGTGATCTCTAGGTAAAGAATGCCCCTTGGAGGTTGCACTGTGCCGAAAATTACAATAGAAATCCCGGAGGAATTTTCTCAGCAACTGGCGCAAGTAGGCGATCGCCTCCCCGAACTACTTGCCCTCAGTCTCCAACAGCCACCACTACCAGCCCATATCTACCGCTACATCTTGAATTTTCTTGCCAGTAACCCCACACCTGAAGAAATCGCCGCCTTTAATCCCACGCTGGAAATGCAGCAGCGCCTACGGACACAGACTGAATAGCGATCGTATTGGTGTTGTTGTAGACCTACATTAGAGTAACATGGCGATCGCTCACACTACTAGCTAAAGTAGACTTATCACCAGATTGCGCGACGAGCATGATAGAAAAAACATCGACATTCCAGAAAGTGATCGAGGCGATAGAAGCACTTGATCCAGAAGATCAGGCTATTCTTGTGGATATTATCCAGCATCGCCTTAAACAACAGCGACGGGATGAATTAATAAAGGCGGTTGCAGAAGCTCGTGAAGCCTATGCTAAAGGGGAGGTACGTAGTGGAACCGTTGCTGATTTAATGGCAGAGTTGGAGAGTTGATGCAACTGCTTTGGAGTAAAGGATTTATTCGAGATTTTAAGCGTCTAACCCGCCGAAATCCGCAATTGCGCTCTCTGATTGAACAAACATTACAACAGCTGGTTGAGGATCCGTTTCACCCTAGTACACGACGGCGGAAATAAAGCAACCATTCAGAATCATCGAAAAGCTTGCATCATAAGCTTTTTTAATTTTTAATTTTTAATTCCGCCAAGCGGTACTAGCTTGCATACTCACAAATTAAAAGGGGATTTATCAGGTGCATGGGCTTGTTCCATTGACTACAGCAACCGGATTTTATTCGAGTTTGTTCCGGATCCCGATTCAGGGGAACTAACGATTTCTTTGCTGACGTTAGGTTCTCATGATGATGTTTACTGACATAATCACAATCCCAACTTCTCTGGAAAGCCCAGCATGATATTCAGGTTTTGTACGGCGGCACCACTTGCGCCTTTGCCCAGGTTGTCAAGGCGAGCAACTAACAGGGCTTCGTGGGTAGCGTCATTGGCAAATACAAAAACCTGAACAACATTAGTACCGTTCATAGCCATCACATCCAGGAACTTGCTGTCTCGCAGAAAGTTGGTATCCTGAGGAGCAACCTGCACAAATGCTTCGCCTTGGTAGTAGTCGGCGATCGCTTCATGAATCACCTCACCTGTTGGCGGATTCTCCAACGTCCATAGCGGCAGAGGCACCTGTACCAACATCCCCTGCTCAAAATCCCCTACCGCCGGTACAAACAACGGTGGCGATCCTAAACCCGAATGCTGCTGCATTTCCTTGACGTGCTTGTGTCCAAACTCCAGCCCATAGATGCCATAAGGATAAAGCGACTTTCCTCCAGCATCCTTTTCATGGAAGGTATGGTACTGCTCAATGAGCTTCTTTCCACCGCCAGAGTAGCCTGACACCGCATTAACGGTCATCGGAAAGTGACTAGGAATGAGACCCTTAGCTATTAACGGACGGACACAAGCCAAAAATCCTGTGGGATAACAGCCCGGATTGCTAACAAACTGGGCATTGGCGATTTTCTCTCGCTGTCCTGGATTTAGTTCAGGGAAGCCATAGACCCAACCCTCAGCCGTTCGATGGGCAGTACTAGCATCGAGGATTTTAACTGTAGGGCTGCTGATCAAGCTGACAGCTTCCAATGCCGCGTCATCATGTAGACAGAGAATGGCAACATCAACACCATTGATCGCTTTTGCTCGCTCCGATGAATCCTTACGCTTAGATGCTTCAATGCTAACCAACTCGATGTCGTCCCTCTGATTGAGGCGCGAGTAAATCTGTAGCCCTGTGGTTCCCAATTCACCGTCAATGAAAACCTTAGGTTTAGTACTCATCCGCTCAGTATCCTTATTTTTGCCTACCAATACTCAATTAATCTATTTTGAACTACTAAGACCATCGCACGCCGTTGGTCTTAGAGTCTATTGGATCGCTCCGCAAGCATCCAGTTTTCAGGTCATTGACCTTAGATTGATTGGTTCCCCGGCTCACTCCTCTAAGGGGGTGATTTCTCCGTAAGCGTATTTGGGGCGTAAATTCCGGTCTGACCAACCGTACTTTTGACGAATTGAGCTTGAAAATCTCAATTCCCTTGTTACCGATATTGCTTCCGGCGTTGTTGTCCGCATCGTCAAAATATCCGCACTCTGAGCAGATAAATTTTTCTCCATCACGATTGTCAGCAGAAATGTGGTAACATTCTGAGCATTCTTGTGATGTGTGATGCGCTGCAACGACAGTGTGTTTCTTACCTTGTTTCTGGGACTGGTAAGCTATCTTTTGACGGAGTTGATACCAAGCTGCATCAGATATGGCGTCATTCAAACCTTTCTTTGCAGCCTGACCATTTTTGATGTACTTACTGTTTTCATCTAGCTTGGGTAGAGAGCGCTTTTTCATTCCAGAAACATTTAAATCCTCAATGACATTCATGTCAGCAAAACCCACAAAAGATTTTGCTACTTTGTTTTGGTAATCATCCCTTCTACGGGCGATTGTTTGATGAAGTCTAGCAACTTTGATGATAGCTTTTTTACGATTCTTGGAACCTGCTTTTTTTCTAGAAATACGACGCTGCCTAATTTTTAGCTTACGACTTTCGGACTTTTTGAACCGTGGGTTTGGGTACTGAGTCTGCCCAGATGTACTCAGGAGTTTCTTGATGCCCATGTCCCCTCCAATGACGGTTTTAATTTCGTCGTTAGTGACGATTGGTACATCTGGAATTGATTCGTTTTTAATCAAAATCGAGACATAAAAACCATCAGCCTCTCTGCTGACAGTTGTCTTTCCAGTCTCGATCCCGTTCCACCATTGACGAGAGTTATAAAACCTGATCCAGCCCAAACCCGGTAAGTATATCTTGAAAGCTTTCAAATCCAACTTAATACTACCTGGATCAAACTCAAATCCCTGATCGTGGGAACGTGTGTAGCTAGGATAACCGCCTTTTCCTGAAAAGAATCGCTGGAAAGCTTTATCAACATTGTCAACCGCTTTTTGCAAGACGAAAGCATTGACTACCGCTAATTCTGGCGAGTCCTGCTTAAGTCTTGGTAGACCAGACATTTGCATATCAGAACTAGAACGCTTCATTGAAGGCTTTTTCGTCTCATCCTTGGGTTTCTTGGCGCTCAAAGCTTGTTTACGCACTCTTGCGCGCTTCTCGTCCCCAGTCTTCCAAGGGTCGCCCAAGGAAACATTACGATTAACCGAGCAAAACAACCCTGAACTAATTGCCTCAAAGTTTTCTCCCAGTTCTGGATTCTGGGCTTTCAAAGTCAAGTCAGAACGCAATGCATACACCGTGTAAGTCTGTTTGTTGTGCAATGCACAGTAGTCTCCCATAACAAAATGACGGTGATAAGTAAACTCTCTGTCCCCGATCATCCTGTTCTTGACGTAGCTGGTTTTGCTCTGCCAATCAATTAACTGTTGGAGAGTTGACTGGTTTGGATTCAGCTTAAACCTGAAAGTCGTCTGCACTCATTCTCACCTGCTTGTTTTAGGTTTTGATGTTAGTATACATTCATCTACAAGCTAGTGCAATGGTCTTCCAAAAAAAGAATGAATATTGTTCAAAACCCTTGGGGGATAAGGCTTTAGACCCTCGACCCTTGTGCTTTCGGGTGGACAGTGAAATCAAAGAGCAACTTATGGCTATCCCTGACTGGCAAAAGAAGTTAAGGGCTGTCCTGCCCAGTTTAATCTCCGAGTGGAAGGAGTGAGTTGATTGCTCAACTGTCCCCCTTTCCTCTTTTAGCCGCAAGCCAAAAGAGGAAAGGGGACGTTTCGCTTTTCCGAACGCCATTCACCTACGCCCATAACGAAGTTATGGGCGTAGGTGAATGGCGGTTTAAGGTAGATGGCTGTATTGTAAAAATATCCAATCATTAAGGCAGTCTCCAGCTGTCAAACGCCGATCTACACAAAAGTTTCGCATCTAGACCTATTCAAATTACCGTGGTTAATCGTGTTCGAGAGCATTTGAAAGAAGAGGATTGTGATGTACTATGTCCCATACATCATGTCCCTATGGTTTTGCGTGAAAAACACAATAACTCGGACGTTGTTCTAGATATGTTTTACCTGCAATGTCCCCATTTTCGATGCAAGCAGCTTGTTAAGTTGAAGTCTGTCGCTCAAATAGCGGCATTTTTGCACCGCAAGCAAGGACATGGAATATTGTAAGTAGGTCGGCGCAATCAATTATTACTGGTTCGTAATTGCTCTCTAACGCCGAAAGAAGCGAAGACAGCGCAACTACAAGCCTCTGCAAAATTTGTTTACATAGTTTGGTTTTATTTCGTCTATCTACTTATTAACAAAAGTTATTCTATTCCGAATCCCGATTCTGGGGAACTAGCTATTTTTTTGCTGACGTTAGGTTCCCATGATGACGTTTACTAACGTATCTTTTTCTCTTCTCTTGGCGCTCTTTGCGTCTTTGCGGTTCGTTAAAAAAAATGTACTTTTCACACACCAAATGTGTCGGCTATAAATTTTAATTATGAACACCCAAACATTGACCCAACTACCCATTCCCCCACACTTTAACCCCCAAAAAATAGGGGAAGTCTGGCGTGTACCTTACCAACAACGCGCAGAAGAAGCTCAAAAATGGGCAAATCAGCACGAAATTGAACCAGCATCTGAAGATAAGACCCGCATTTGCTTATTATTAATAGATGTTCAAAACACCTTTTGCATCCCCGATTTTGAACTATTTGTTGGTGGAAAATCTGGTACTGGAGCAATAGATGATAATCTACGCTTGTGTGAATTCATCTATCGTAACTTAGGTGTGATTACTACAATCATACCGACAATGGATACTCACACAGCAATGCAAATTTTCCATCCGATCTTTTGGGTTAACGCCGCAGGTGAACACCCCATGCCATCTGCTACCAACATCACCCCAGCAGAAATTGAAAAAGGTATGTGGAAAGTTAACCCAAACGTTGCTTACAGTCTTGGGTACAACTACGAATTCCTAGAAAAACACGCTTACCATTACGTTAAACAGCTAAGTCAAAACGGCAAATATCCCTTGACTGTTTGGTCTTATCATTCCATGTTAGGAGGTATCGGTCATGCTTTGGTTTCTGCTGTGGAAGAAGCAGTATTTTTCCACTGCATTGCTCGTGATAGTCAGACGAAATTTGAAATCAAAGGTGATAATCCCCTAACAGAAAACTACTCGGTTTTACGTCCAGAAGTTTTGAAAGGTTTTGATAAAAATCCAATTGCCCAAAAGAACACACGGTTGATTCAGCAACTTTTGAAATTTGATGCTGTGATGATTGCAGGTCAAGCCAAAAGTCACTGCGTTGCTTGGACAATTGATGATTTGTTAACAGAAATTCAGCAGATAGACCCCAACTTAGCTAAAAAAGTCTATCTGCTAGAAGATTGCACGTCCCCCGTTGTCGTTAAGGGAGTTGTGGACTACTCTGAAGTAGCCGATGCAGCTTTTGAACGATTCACTGCTGCGGGAATGCATTTAGTGAAATCGACTGAACCAATCTTCAGCTAATTTTATCTAAAATTTCATCCCATACATCTCTATGTTAGTGTGTTACTCGGAGTGGGATTGCTATTTATGAGTTTGTCTAGACAAGCCACTCCTGATTTAGGACAAAATGTAACTGAAACTGAATCGAGCTTGACCGTGGAACTTGGCAGAAGGGAATATAGGAAGGAAACAATAGAATTCCCAGTTGTTAGTAATTGTTAAAGCATACTAAACATCTAGGGCTGTTTCATTCTAAGATCGCAACGTACTAGCCTAGAAATAAATGCCTAGCCTAGTAGCTGAAGTCGAGTTCTAAATAATACTTTATTTATAAAAAAAACTTATATTAGTGAAAGTAGATGAAAAGAATGAAATTATAAGGAATGTAAATCTATCTTAATAATTACCATTGACTTCATCAAAACAACTAGCACTAACCGATTCAGAAACCCTTGACGAAGTTCTTAATTGTTTAAGTGAAAATATTTCTATTGAGACGCAAGGAGCTTGTGACGAGAGAACTTTGTTTGAAATTTTAATAAGAGCAGCAAGCATCGGAGACAGTATTGAAAATACAACAAAAATTTTGAATAGTAGTCCAAGTGGAAGTGATATAAGATATCACTTGGATAAAATTAATAAATTTGAGCAGCTAGAAAATCAAATAAACTTAGCTC
>CAZZXJ010000125.1:0-12226 GCA_964657905.1 uncultured Stigonema sp. | reverse complement strand
GGGAATATAAATTGTTCGTGAGGCTGATCTTGAGGAGCCATCCAAGCACGGATGCCCTCGTTGAGCAAAACGTTCTTTGTATAGAAGGTTTCAAATTCTGGGTCTTCTGCCGCCCGCAATTCTTGCGACACGAAGTCGTAAGCCCGCAGGTTGAGTGCCAACCCGACAATGCCGATCGCGCTCATCCACAAACCAGTGACGGGCACGAACAACATGAAGAAGTGTAACCAGCGCTTGTTGGAGAAGGCAATGCCGAAAATCTGTGACCAGAAACGGTTTGCCGTCACCATGGAGTAGGTTTCTTCCGCTTGAGTGGGATTGAAGGCACGGAAGGTGTTAGAACCTTCACCATCTTCAAACAGGGTGTTCTCCACTGTTGCACCGTGAATTGCACACAGCAGTGCACCACCGAGAATACCTGCGACTCCCATCATGTGGAAGGGGTTGAGTGTCCAGTTGTGGAAGCCTTGCAGGAAAAGTAGAAAGCGGAAGATTGCTGCCACACCAAAGCTGGGGGCAAAGAACCAGCCCGACTGTCCCAATGGGTACATCAAGAACACACTGACGAACACCGCAATGGGACCGGAAAATGCGATGGCGTTGTAGGGGCGAATCCCGACCAAGCGCGAAATTTCAAATTGTCGCAGCATGAAGCCGATCAAACCAAAGGCGCCATGCAGGGCAACGAATGGCCATAATCCACCGATTTGAAACCAACGGGTCAAGTCCCCTTGTGCCTCAGGTCCCCACAACAGCAACAGGGAGTGTCCCATGCTGTTTGCAGGAGTGGATACTGCCACGGTTAGGAAGTTACAACCTTCCAGGTAGGAGGAAGCTAATCCGTGGGTATACCAAGACGTGACGAAGGTGGTTCCGGTCAGCCAACCGCCCAAGGCTAGAAAGGCACAGGGAAACAGTAATATGCCTGACCAACCTACAAATACAAAGCGATCGCGCTTCAACCAGTCATCTAAAGTGTCAAACCACCCTCTGCTACTGGGGGCGCGTCCAACTGCGATGGTCATCGGACTAAAATCCTCTTTTTTTTACTAAAATTGCAACGTTTTTGACGTATTAACGTTTATTTTCGACACTTTCAGCTGCTTTGAGGCTGCTGATATTTATGAGAAATTGCCTTCTATTTCAGTTGGCTCTTCTCACTAATGAGTGCCAGAACTCTTTTCACTCGCTGTTGAAACTCCCACCCCTAAAGGAGTAGGATTCTTTGACTCAGACTGCCTAAGAGTGGTTGTCCTACTTAAGGTATTACATTCTGATGTGCTTGGTTTTTACAACTTGCTACTAAGTGCGTTAATTCCCAATGGCAACACGGTACTCAATTAGGATTGTACAACTGCGTCTCAATGGCAGCAAATTAATCCGCACCTTTATCTAAGGTAGGATTTATCTGCGATTTTTGTCACTTAACGTTTCTTAACTTATCACATCGGTGGGAGTTTGTACTCAATCCACATGAACCTATTAACTACTACTATAAGTATCAGAAATTTAACAAACTGACACAAGTTTTCTCATAAATCTTAAAAAAGAAGTCAGGAGTCAGGAGTCAGGAGCCAGGAGTCAGAATGCTCGAAGCTCCTGAGTCCCTTGTTTCCCCCCAGAGTCTAAAGACATGCGAAAAACAGAGGCTCTGCATTTTTCAAAGAAACAAGCGGATTTATCCAGGGACTTCTCCTGACGGACGTACAGACGTTCCGGCGGAACGTCTATTCCTGACTCCTTTTTATGGCAAACTTGATTATGGGGAATATTGCACGAGCCAAGAATGACGACATCAACAACCATTAACAAAGGCGAGTTGCCTAACGGCGATCGCTTGCCTTCACGCCTCCTGCATCAGGAAGTTCTCGGTTCTCGCCGATTCAGCAACTACTGGTGGGCAACTATCGTTTCCTTGGGAGCCACGGGCTTCTTGCTCGCTGGAATTTCCAGTTATCTGAAAATTAATTTACTCCTAGTTAGCAACCCAACTCAACTGGTATTCGTCCCCCAAGGTTTGGTTATGGGCTTATATGGGATCGCTGGCTTGCTCCTAGCCTTGTACCTATGGCTGATGATTTTGTGGGACGTAGGCGGCGGATACAACGAGTTTAATCAGGAAACTGGCACTGTTAAAATCTTCCGGTGGGGATTTCCTGGTAAAAACCGTCGTATACAAATTGACTGCTCTACACAAGACGTGCAATCAGTCAGAGTGGATCTCAAAGAGGGTGTCAATCCCCGTCGCGCGCTCTACCTAAGCGTGAAGGGTCGTCGAAACATTCCCTTAACACGGATAGGTCAACCCTTATCTTTAAAAGAGTTGGAAATTCAAGGTGCTGAGTTAGCTCGCTTTTTAGGAGTCACATTGGAAGGACTCTAAAGAATTTTGTCATTAGTCATTGGTCATTAGTTTTTAGACAAATGACTAATGACTAATGACTAAAATCAAAAACTGCGTGAGAATATAGGATACTCTGGTTAAGTTTGTAACTGAACAATGCGGTTAAAAATTTCACAATTTTTATTTACTCTTTTGATTGTCGGTGCGTTGAGTTTAGGGAGTTGTTCAACACAACAGGTGACATCTAATACACAAGCTTCCTCTACGGCTACTGAAGCTAGTACCAAGACCACTGCCGAGGCAACCACAGAGAAGACCTCTGGATCTGAAACTATAAGTGAGAGTATTCCTGGAATGAAAGATTTACCACGACTCGAAGGCAAGGCAACTGTGGTGATGACCGTAAAAGGCTCACCGATTACCATCGAAGTAGATGGGAACGATGCGCCAATCACGGCTGGCAATTTCGTAGATTTAGTTCAGCGGGGCGTTTACAATGGCTTAGTTTTTCATCGAGTTGTGCGCCAACCGCAACCGTTTGTGGTTCAAGGAGGCGATCCCGTAAGCAAAGACCCGAAAGTTTCAGTAGATGGGTTGGGAACAGGTAGTTTTATCGATCCAAAAACTGGAAAAGCCCGCTACGTACCATTAGAGATTAAACCCCAAGGCTCAGACACGCCGATTTACGGAAAAACACTTGAGTCGGCTGGTGTGACTAAACCGCCTGTATTGCAGCATAAACTGGGTGCAGTGGCAATGGCGCGATCGCAAATGCCTGACTCTGCGAGTTCCCAGTTTTACTTTGCGTTAGCAGATCTGGGTTTCCTAGATGGTAACTACGCTGTGTTTGGCAATGTTACCCAAGGCATGGACGTAGTTAACAAAATTCAGCAAGGCGATCGCATTGACTCGGCTAAAGTAACAAAAGGCGCGGAAAATCTGAAAAACGGTGGACAATAGCTATTGGGCAATGAAGATTGTTAGTTGTTAGTTGTAAAACAGTAATACTAACCACTCCCCACTCCCAAATTTCAAAATTGATTAAGGTTGTTGTCACTGGTATAGGTTTAGTCTCAGCCTTAGGCAAAAGCTTAGAGGATAGCTGGAAACAGTTGATAGCAGGTCAATGTGGAATCAAATTCCATCAACCATTTCCCGAACTCGAACCACGTCCTCTCGGGTTGATTGGGGAAAACCCAGCACATGTTAGAATGCTGACTCAACTGGTTATTACTTCTGTTTTGAAAGATGCTGAGTTAGTTCCACCAATGCCTGAGTGTGCAGTAGTGATTGGCTCAAGTCGGAGTCATCAGGCAGAGTGGGAGCAGATGGTACGCCTGATGAAAGCAGGGGAGGCAGGGGAGGAAATCTTCCCCCGGAGAAATTCCTCTGCTACCCCTGAGATCGTGTGGCTGGATACTTTACCACACATGAATGCGATCGCCGCTGCACGACAAATTAGTTCATCTGGGATAGTTTTGGCACCGATGGCTGGTTGTGCTACTGGAATTTGGGCGATCGCCCAAGCAGCTTTACTGGTGCAAACGGGGCAATGTCAACAGGTGATTGCTGGCGCAATAGAAGCACCCATTACACCCCTGACTATAACTGGGTTTCAGCAAATGCTAGCTCTAGCAAAAACAGGGGCTTATCCCTTTGATTTACAACGATCCGGCTTGGTGCTAGGAGAAGGCGCAGCAGTATTTGTCCTGGAATCAGCAGAGTTGGCAAAGCAACGTCAGGCAAAGGTGTATGGTCAAATTCTCGGTTTTGGTTTGACAGCAGACGCCTATCATAGCAATTCCCCACAGCCGGAGGGTAGGAGTGCGATCTCTGCTGTGAAGCAATGTTTAGAGCGCAGCCACCTGACACCAGATGATATTGATTACATCCATGCTCATGGAACAGCTACACAAATCAATGACCGTATAGAGAGCCTGGTGATACAACGGTTATTTACCCAAGACGTGGCAGTCAGTTCTACTAAAGGAGCTACAGGTCATACATTAGGAGCATCGGGAGCCTTAGGTGTGGCTTTTTCTCTCATGGCTTTGAAGCATCAAATACTACCACCTTGCATAGGATTGAGTCACCCAGAATTTGATTTGAATCTGGTGAGAGCGGCGCGTTATAGTGCAATTAAGAATGTGCTATGTTTCAGTTTTGGCTTTGGGGGGCAGAATGCGGTGATAGCTTTGGGTAGTTCGCCTTAATATTCGCCTAACATATGGCTAAAAAAAACTTTACATTTTGGCGACCGACACTTTGCCATTTGTTACAGAATTAGCCGCAAGCAAGACAGTATCTGCTCTAGAGTACCCTCTGCACTTGCGAGGGTTGAAAATCTTTTCACAAGAGATCGCACTCCCTAGACTCCCACCTAAAAAAAATGGATATGATATAAAAGTCCATAAATCTTAAAAATTGTTTATCAATGCTGATTTCCTCCTCTGGCTTGTCCAAGGTCAAAGACTCAGTAAAAGAAAAAATTTTCTTCGGTAACGAACCTACTACCGAGTTAATCGCCATCCTTACCGTCTACTTGGTTCAAGGCATTTTGGGGTTAGCGCGTTTAGCTGTAAGCTTTTTCCTCAAAGATGAACTTGGGCTAAATCCGGCTCAGCTTTCAGCGCTATTAGGCATTGTCACCCTACCTTGGATTATCAAACCACTGTTTGGTTTTATGTCCGATAGCTTACCCATATTTGGCTATCGACGGCGTCCATACTTGATTTTATCCGGGATACTAGGCGCGATTTCCTGGGTGAGTCTCGCAACAGTAGTTCACACAGCCATAGGGGCTACAGTGGCGATCACACTTGGTACCCTCTCTGTGGCTGTCAGTGATGTGATTGTTGACTCGCTAGTTGTCGAAAGAGCAAGAGGAGAATCTCAAGCTCAAGCCGGTTCCCTTCAATCCCTTAGCTGGGGTACTGTAGCCTTAGGAGGCTTAATAAGCGCCTACTTCAGTGGGATGCTGCTAGAGCATTTCACTACTCGTACTGTATTTTGGATTACGGCCTTATTCCCCATCCTCGTCTCAGCAGTGGCTTGGTTGATTGCTGAATCACCCGTAAGTCAAACTGGGGAAAAAAACAATAGCAGCAATCACTCGACAATCAAACATCAACTAGAGCAACTACGCAAAGCTATTACCCAAAAATCAATTTGGCTACCGACAGCGTTTCTCTTCATTTTCCTAGCTACGCCAAGCGCTGACTCAGCCTTTTTCTTCTTCACCACAAACGAACTACACTTTCAACCAGAATTTTTGGGAAGAGTGCATTTGGTAACGAGTGTCGCTGGTCTTGTTGGTGTTTGGATTTTCCAAAATTTCCTCAAAACAGTCCCCTTTCGGGTAATTTTTGGTTGGAGTACAGTCCTCTCAGCAGCATTAGGAATGTCCATATTGCTGCTGGTAACTCACACAAACCGGACTCTAGGTATAGATGACCACTGGTTTAGTCTGAGTGATAGTCTCATTCTCACCTTAATGGGGCAAATTGCCTACATGCCTGTGTTGGTTCTAGCAGCAAGGCTTTGTCCCCCTGGAGTGGAAGCGACATTATTTGCTGTGTTGATGTCCGTTGTAAACTTGGCAAGAGTGGTTTCCCAAGAACTGGGGGCAGTGCTGACCCATTGGCTGGGAATTACCGAAACTAACTTTGATGCCCTCTGGCTGTTAGTAATCATTACCAACCTCAGCAGGCTGCTGCCATTGCCATTCCTTAAGTGGCTACCTACTGCTGGTTCTCAAACCCAACCACCATTACAACCAGCGTCAGCAAAGGATGGAGAACAACCATTAGTGGTTAGTGGTTAGTTGTTAGTAGATTGTTGTTTGGTGTTTGGTGTTTGACGCCAACCAACAACCAATAACCAACCAACCACTAACCACTAACCCTTAATCTCAATTGGTATGCAGAGTTTTCAGCTTTACGAACGTGCCTCTATAGCAGATCAATCCTACACTCGTGGGGATTGGCAGTCAGGATATGAATCCCTAAAGCAAGAGTTTGATTATTGGATTGATGATGTAGAAGGACAAATTCCGCCAGAACTGGACGGTACCCTGTTTAGAAACGGTCCAGGGTTGTTGGATGTGAATGGGCAACGTATTCATCACCCGTTTGATGGCGATGGTATGATCAGCCGCATAACCTTCGCCAATGGTCGTGCCCACTTCCGCAACCGCTTTATCCGCACTACTGCCTATATGTCAGAACAAAAGGCAGGCAAAATCCTTTATCGCGGCGTTTTTGGTACACCAAAACCTGGTGGTTTGCTGAAGAACGCCTTTGACTTAAGACTGAAAAATATTGCCAACACCAACGTAATTTACTGGGGAGGTAAACTGCTAGCACTGTGGGAAGCAGCTGATCCCCATCGCCTCGACCCTCACACGTTAGAAACTTTGGGCAAAGAACACTTCAACGGTGTTTTGTCCGAAGGCGAAGCTTTTGCAGCACACCCGCGCTTTGACCCCAGTTGTGCTCAAGATAATGGTGCGCCCGGGTTAGTCAATTTTTCCATCAAGCCAGGACTATCCTCCACAATTACTATTTTCGAGCTAGACCTGACAGGCAAGGTAGTACGGAAGTACTCTCACAGTATTCCGGGTTTCTGTTTCATCCACGATTTTGCAATTACTCCTAATTACTGTATATTCTTTCAAAATCCAGTCGCCTTCAATCCCATACCTTTTGTCTTGGGGATGCGTGGTGCAGGTGAATGTGTGAAGTTTCAGCCAAATCAACCGACTCGCATTGTGATCATTCCCCGCAACCCCCAAACCCCCCCTTACAAGGGGGGGATGCCGAAGGCAGGGGGGGTACAGATTCTAGAAACTAAATCGGGTTTTGTCTTTCACCACGCCAATGCTTTTGAGGTGGAGGATGAGATTGTTATTGACTCGATTTGCTACGAATCTTTTCCAGAGGTGAAACCAGAAAGCGATTTCCGGGAAGTTGATTTTGATGCCCTTAAGCCTGGGCATCTGTGGCGGTTTCATCTTAACCTTAAGGATAAAGCCGTGCAGCAGCAGTTGATTGTTGGTCACTGTTGTGAGTTTCCCACCATACATCCTGACAAAGTGGGACGCCCTTATCGCTACTTATATATGGGTGCGGCACATGCAGAGACTGGTAACGCTCCGTTGCAAGCATTTGTGAAAGTTGATTTAGAATCGGGAGAACGACAAATTTGGAGTGCTGCACCCCGTGGTTTTGTCAGTGAACCAGTTTTTGTCCCACGCCCTGGTTCTGAAAAGGAAGATGATGGCTGGTTGCTGGCTTTGGTTTACGACTCCACACACCATCGCTCAGATGTGGTGATTTTGGATGCGAGTGATTTCAATAAAGGAGCGATCGCCCGTTTGCACCTAAAACATCACGTTCCCTATGGTCTGCATGGGAACTTTACGAATGAGGTGTTCGTGCCAAATAGCTAAAAATGCCTCCCAGAGATACTATTCATTAAATCGTCAAACAAGCCATTATTAAAGATGGATGGAGTATCACAGATGATCCCTACGTGATTTGGTATGGTGATCGCTTCTTATTTGTAGACTTGGGAATTGAGGGACGGTTTGTTGGGGCTGAACGTGAAAATAGCCGAATTGCAATCGAGATTAAAGAGTTTCGAGGTCGATCCGCAATTGCTGATTTAGAACAGGCGATCAGACAGTATGTGTTATATCTAGGATTTACGCACTTTACAAATTGACCATCATGTGAATAGCATTTTTTGTGAAAATGATTTCCTTGCAGTGCCTCGTTCCCAGGCAGAGCCTGGGAACGATGGACATTACACAATTTGTTTTTTATGTCAATGCGATCGTCCTAATAAGTTTCTAAAGGCAGGCGAATATGCATACTGTAATTACACCTGAAAGAATCGATTTGCCACCAGGCAAAGTCGTAAGGATGTTGGGATCTTGGCAAGATTATCAACTACTAAGTCAGCAACTTGGAGATCGCTGCTCGCCTCGCATTAAATATCGAAGAGGAGAGATTTTGCTAATGGCACCGCTACCAGAGCATGGAAGAGATGCGAGCTTGCTGGCAGATATTGCTAAGGTTTTGCTAGATCATTTAGAGCAAAGATACGACTCATTTACGCCCATTACCATGAGCTTGCCAGAAGTCAACGGCATTGAGCCTGACTTTTGCTTTTATATTGAAAACTGGAGATCCGTAGTAGGTAAGAACCGTATTGACTGGCAGAATAACCCTCCACCAGATTTAGTGATTGAGGGGGATGTTACTAGTTATACCAATATTGATGACTATCTCCCTTACAAAGTGCCAGAGGTTTGGCTGTTAAAGAATAAGCAGCTATTAGTTTATAGATTGCACGGTGAAAATTACACAATTACAGAAAGCAGCTATTTTCCTAACGTCAGAGAAATTGTGCAGCAATGCCTCCAAATTGCAAACGAGCTTTCAACAAGTGAGGCGATTAGGTGGTTAAGGAGCTTTTTGCGTGGAGAAAGAAGCTGTCCGGTTCGCCGCACATCTGTCGAGTCTCATCATTTTAAGTTCCCTGCTTAGCAGCGCGGCGTGCCAAAGACATAACAGCAGGACGTCCTGTAGCCGTAAGTGAAAAGCCTAATCCTAAACGGAAGATTTCGGGCATATAATAATCATCTTTTTCACGTATGACGACACCGTTATCTTCCAATATCTTCATTTCTTCTACAGATAATTGTAGTTGCTCCCGTGTGAAAGGGATTTTCCGGTCTTCTTCACCAAGTCCACGCAATTTCGTAAAAATATCTTTCAAAGCAGTATTTTCTAGCTCTATTTCCGCAATTTTTTCAGTGCTGCATTCAGGTAAAGCAGCCTTAATAGCTTTGGGGATAAGAATGCGATCTTGCGAGCGATCGTCATTAACAGACTCTCTTGCTGCTAAATTAAGAAGACGTACTAAGTCCCTTGATTGAATTTGTCCCCTAAAGTCTGAAAGCGCTGCAATTACAAATCTGGCAGAAGCAGCTTCTTTCGATCCATCAGAACCTAGTTTTTTCCCCCATAGAGGTACTAAAACTTGGGTTAGTTCCTCCTCCCTCATGTCCTGAAGTCTTTCGATATTAACTTTGAGCGGGATTTCTGACAGATTAGTTACCCACGCGACGAGTCTTAAAGCCTCTTCTCTATTCCACTTCAAAGCATAAGGCTCGTAGCGTGCGATCATTTGGGCAGCGTTTTGGCGTACAGCAGCCAGCACCATATCACGTCTAACAAAAATGAGAATACCTAGAGGACGACCAGGCTGCTGCCCAAGCCACTCTGGAACTTCCTGTATTAAACCCCTTAGAGATGTCTGTTGAGTTTCGTCACTAGCAAAGTTTTGGAAAAGGTCTTCCAAACCATCAATAACAACAAGCAGTCGCTGTTGCTTCTGAGCTAGATATTCAGTCAATGCTCGACCAGCACCCTCTTTTTGAGGTTGGAATCCCACACCCCAAGCAATCACATCTAACCAACGTTCTCGCCACTGACCTTCGTGAAGATTAAGCTGACAAAAATCTCCAATATGGTCACGAATACTCTGGATGTCTCCGGGGTTATCAAAACCCAATGCCTGTGCTGTCTTTTTCTGAACTTCTCCTACCAATTGGAGGGCAGGGGGGTTAAGGTTTTTCGATGCCAAAACAGGACAGATGAAAGCGTTAACTTGGACTTGAGTTGCACAGGCATCTTCAGCAAAAGTTTGCCAGTTTTCTCTACGAATTATTTGTAAAAAAGTGTAAGTTTTTCCCGAACCTTTGGCTCCAACTACAACTGTAATTGGGACTTGGCGTCTGTGATCTGAAGCCAAGTGACGTAAAGGAATAGTAGCTAAAAAATCTTCTGCTTCTGCAGTTTCTGCAAACACCAGTTTTTTAGTAACGTCTCTGAGAGTTTCTCTTTGAAATTTTAAAGTGGGAAGGTTTTCCTGAATAGTTTGACTACGCTTGGTGGGTAATAAATCCAGCAATGGACGTACAGCATCTACAATCCCTGAACGATGAAGCAGAGTGATTACCTCTTCCCAGATTGAGGGTAAGACTTGCAAACTATCAGCAAACCCTGTAATCACCCTTAAAAGTTGTAGGTCTTCTCCTAGAAATGATTTAGCAGCTTCTAAAAGCTTTTCTTCTTGGTTCTCTAAGAATTCTGTATTTTGTAATTCATCGCGAACCTGACTGATAATTATTGCAGGTAATGGATCTGTATTCCGTGTAGAAGGTGCTCGATCTCCCAAAAGCTCTAGAAGTCTGGTTGTTCCTGAAATAGACTGTCCACTTAAAGTTGTCACAAAAATGCGGTAAACTCGTGGATCTAAAAGAAGCCCTGTAGAAAGTTCGGAAAGTCCAGCACGCAGGTCAACCAATACAACATCTACACCTAAATTTTTCCCAAGAGCGGCTAGGATTTGTGTTAGCACAAACGGGTTTTTAGCACCTTGGATGAGATGCTCAGGTCTGATTTCTAAAGAGGAAAATCTGGCTGTAGAACGGAATGAAGGCAATATATAAATATTATCAATTAAAGCACTCTGGAGTCGATCGGCAACTAATTGAACTGTGTTGTTTGCTTCTGGAGATGGATCACCATGAGCCAAAGCTAGCAAGTCAGCGAAGGATACAGGTGGAGACGGTAGCCTTCGCTCTAAAAGCCAACTGATTCCCGGTGCTTCCATATCCCCATCTACAAGTAGTACACGATACTCTCTGTCTATTAGAGCTTGTGCAAAAGCAAGAGCGTTGGTTGTGCGTCCAACGCCTCCTTTAAATGAATGGAAAGCTACTACTGGCGGAAAATCCGAGGTAAAGCTAGGTGGAAATTCAGCATCTGGACGGTGAGGGACAAGTACTCCTGGTCTTGCCAAACTGGGTACAAGTCTAGGAACAGGCGGACTTTCCTCTGTTTCCTCCAAAATTACTGGTAAATTTTGTTCTACTTCAGGTAGACTCTCTAAAAGAATCAAACCGTTAACCATATTATCTTCCGAATCAATTCGGAATCGAGGATCATATACCTCACGCAGCCAATCTTTTGCTTCTGCTTGTGTACCGGGACAAATTCCAATTGTTAAACTATCCCAGTAGGCTCGTACCCAAATTAACCATTCTGGCAAACTACCTTGTTCTTGAATACGAAGTAAAACTTCTTCAACATCAACCCAAGTGTAAAGGCGGATATCTGAAGGAATCATAGGTTGATATTCTCCTTAATCCAACTGCAGAGATTCTCTAACCACTCAACTACGGCTTTTTCATCTTGAGAATTCATCCGAACACCATACCGCCATGCTTGGTGAGCTTTTCCTACATCCCAACTAGAGCCACCTCTAGCAAGGCGGAAATCGGGAATCTTGTCACCTATTGTAGGTGGTATTCGCAATTTCTTAATCCAGATAGCAAAGTTATGCCCATCTTTTGTAAGGAGGGTTTGATCCTGAATCCGATCAGTTCCGGTGAGGTTGTTTCTTTTGATCCAGATACTTTTTAATCCACACTCCGCAGCATAAAACATGAGTAGGTGAGAAGAACCGCTTTTATTACTTTGAGCTTGAACAACTTGAACATGAGCATGAAAAGACTGTCTTAATTCACTAGGTCCAACGTGAATCATGTTAGTATCCGGCTTGCTTTTTTGACCTTTCAGTTGCACAATCTCATTTTTAAGCTTGTATAAGAAAGTAACTGTAGTTTCAGGTTTGTCATTGATGAGCAACTCGATCTGATTGAGTATTCGCTCAATTTCCTTAAGTGTTGCCAAGTCAAGGTTAAGTCCAGAAAGGTCTAGATTTGCAAGCGAGTCAGACATAAATTCCTTAGCTACCCAAGACAGGGGGTATCGTACCGATTTTATGCTTAATTACATAAAACTAGAG
>CAZZXJ010000124.1:0-12231 GCA_964657905.1 uncultured Stigonema sp. | reverse complement strand
CACTAGCACTTGCTCTTTGAGTTCCTGCAAGCTCAGGCTATTCCCGTCTTCGTCCCGCGCTTGCAACAGTATTCCTAAGGCATCCTGACTGGAATTGGGCTGCTGTTGACGCTGACGCACGATATCTTCAATTTTTGCCAGTAGCTGCTGCCGAGAACGCAGCGCCCGACCAAACTTAGTCCAAGGTAGGGGCAGAGGGATTGTAAATAAACCGTCACTATAGTCTTCAAACCATTCCCCAAAATGGCTATCGGCGGCTGAATCAATTCCTACAAGCAACTTACAGGCGACATCAAAGGTGTATTTTCTTAATTCGGGATACCAGGTTAACGTACCCATGCGCTCCCATTTGTGCAAATAACTGCGGGTAATGTCTTCTATTGTGGAGACATAACCTGCCAGTGCCCTTAGTTGGAAGGCTTGCGATAGTAGCTTGCGTCGCTGTTGGTGTTCGCCGCCTGTCTGCATTGGTATAGAGGCTGGTCCTAGCAAAACCTGGGTGCTATAAGGCCAGCTGATAGAAAAATACTGATTCTCGTTCGTTAACAAAAAGCGGATAGCTTCAGGGCCGATCATGATGATCGTGGGACGCCCAAACAGATGGGTTTTAAAAATCTGTCCATATCGCTGCTGTCGCTTCTTCGCAAAGTCTGGATCGCGCAAAAAGCTGATTGTTTCACCAACGAGGGGCAAACCGAAGTTGCCTGGGGGTAAAGGTAGCGATCGCTCGGCATGGGTAGTAGTCATAGCAGTTGTGCCTCACGTAACACTAAACTGGCTCATTTTCTAGCTTGCCATGAAAGTCTCTGAAGTTGTGGGTTGAGCCCTCAAGAAGGATGAGTTGACATAGCAATGCTATTTGATTTTTAGAGGACTTAAGCACTATAAGCTCTTGAGCATCATGTAAATAACGGAATTTGATCGTTTCAGAAACAGGACTTACGCAAAAATTGCCAAAAAGCTTAATTTATCGAACCGCCAAGACAAGCCAGTGCGTTGCGCGGGTTCCCCGCGTTGAAGCAACTGGCGTGCCAAGAACGCCAAGAATTCGTAGAGTTTGCGTAAGTCCTAAGAAAGTAGAATTTACCACATTGTAAGGGCGGGGTAACCCCGCCCCTACTGTCATATTGTGGTCTACCCAAATGAATATTGCGCTCCGCCGCCTGACTCATCCTACAGCATACTTGACTATTTCTATCAATATGTAAGTCCTATTTTAAACGAACCGCAAAGACGCGAAGGGCGCTAAGGAAAGAGAGGATTTTACAAATTATTTAGGATTTTTAAACCATATTAGCGTTGAATGAAATGTAACAAAATTTACATTTTTCTATTTTATTTAGAAAAAAGGCTACGATCGGTTAGCAGCATACACTCTGGGTGTGGGTCGTGTAGCTCAGGCGCTTACTGACAGAGGTCTTTATCCTTAATCTTCTCTATCGCGATCGCCTCCTCATTCAAACGCTGTGGTTGAGCAAACCACCATAACCAGCACTGCGTATCCAGCAAAACTCTCACGCTTCACCGCCCTCAAAGGCTGTCAATAGCTCTTCCGGCAAGGGAGCGTTGAAGTCTTCTGGCACGATGAAACGCCCTTGATCTTGCCCTAGACAGTTCCGTCGATTTGATGAGGAGCGAAACGGTATTAACTTCGCAATCGGAACGCCTCGGTTGGAAATAATGATTTCTTCTCCAAGTTCTACACGCAACAAAAGCCGTGAGAGATTTGTTTTAGCTTGATGGATGTTGACTGTTTCCATGATTTACTAAACTAAGTCTATAAACTAAGTTTAGTTTTGTAGTGGTGGTGCAAGCGTTTGGAGCAGGATTTGAAGAAAGTTAGCCTCGTCAATTGGCATCTGCGCTGCCATTAATGGAATGGGTATAAGGCGGAACACTAGGTGTTTCGGTTGAGGAGTTGATGCTTCAGGCGATCGCTCCACCTTGATCGCAAGCCCAAACACTGAGGGGGTGACATGAAAGCTAGAACGAAGCCTGGATAAAATGTCAGCGAACGTACAGTTATCGCTCCCTATGCTCGTGTTATTAAAGAAGTCTTGATTAAATGTCAAAATAATTAATTGGTTGACTACTCCATGGGGTAAACCCCATGGAGTGGTCAACTTCACAACTAATAAACATCCCGCTAAAATTTATGAGATATTTGCGCCATGTTGTGCTTAATCTATCTATTTGTGTGTTATCACTGACGACGGCTGCAACTCCTTGTTTTGCCGCAGAGCAAATTGTCTTTCAGTACGGTTTGTTTGAACAATCACTACCTGTTGCGGATTTGCGTAAATATGCAGAGACTCAACAAGTTTCTTCTAATTTGGGATTTTTTCTCAGATTTCTCAATCGCGAACAACAGAAAGAGGTTCATCAGGCACTACAAGTAAAAATGTCTCTTTCGCTTGTGGCTTTGGATAAGCTATTAAATACAGAACTTGCGAACAGAATTTTATCTGGTGTTTCCCAAGGGATCGCCCGTCGTGACAAAGCCGGGGTACAAGCAATAGACGCAGCTGTTATCCTAGGGGCTAATTCTAAAGATGGTTTGGGAATTATCAGCCTTCTTGAAGCTTATCCCAGTCAAAGACTAGTTATTAACATCCCAGCAGCGTTAAAAATAGGAAGTCAGTTAAATTTGTATCCCACTGAGATCCCACCTAAAGATAATTTAAGTTCTACACCTTTATGGCAACTTGAAGTCCAATATCTGACATTTGCTACTCAAGGAAAGCAATTCTCTGCTTGCTTGTTTGGGGATTCTGTTACTGCTGAACTTGGTAATACCCTTGGGAATGGTACTTTTAATTTTGCGTTAGATGGTTTAAGTGGTATTTCACTTGTTGAACAACTGAAACTTCTCATTCCTACCAAAGTTAGATGCGACTCAACTGTGATCGCTATTGGTGGAAATGATGCTTGGTACGGATTGAGCGATCAATTGTTTGCGAAAAAACTCCAAGAATCAATTTCCTTGGTGCGAAGCCTTGGAAGTAACAAAATATTTTTGATTCCAGCTTTTTACTCAACAGTTGCGGCTAGTAAAGATCCCAGCATCTCAGCAACAAATTCTAGAGTAGAGCAGATTAATGCCGTGATGAATCAAGTTGCAGTCCAAGACAATATACCATTTGAACTACAACAAGTTCAATCATTAAATCAGAATGATGCTTTGAAGGATAATTTAAGTTCAGAAGATGGCGCTCATTTGAATAATGAAGGTATAAATATTTATCGGCAGGCATTATTAAAGATTCTGGCTAATTGACACTCTGCGATCTCTAGAAAAACCGAACATGTAACGTCAAAACAAGTTAAGCGATCGCCGCACGTGCTAGGGTAGGCAAACCTATAATCGTGTAGGACCAGCCCTTTCGTGCTGTGTAAAAATTTTGGTCAAGAAATTCCTCTTTAATCTCTTTACTCTGTGTTCTCTGTGCCTAATAAGTTAAATAAATTACTTTTAAACAGCAGAGACACAGAGGAGCCAGCGCTGTAGGAGGGTTTCCCTCGGTAGGCGACTGGCGTGACTCACAGAGAAAAGCAGAAATTTTCTCGCCTGCTTTTCATCCAGACTGAAGTCACGGGGTTCTCAAGCTAGTTTTCTATAGGAGAATTCAGTTGTGCAGCCAGACTTAATAGGCTTGGAAATTACTAGGGGGGAACTGAGACGCTTAACTGGATTCAAACCAGATCAAGACTTCCGACCTTCTATGATGGCAAATCGCGAGCAGCGATTAAAGTTTTTTAGGGATGAAATGCTTGTATCGCTAGTGCTGACCCTAATAATTGTTGGGGTTGCTTATGCTTTTATTATTCTGCCTACAATCGGTTCCTCCAGATCGCTCTTAATAATTCTACTAATTATAGTACCAATTATTGTGGTAGCTGGGCGTTGGCTGTGGCGGAGTTTTACCTTCCCCAAAACACTGAAAACACTGTTAGATGAAGTCGATAAATATCATGGAATTATTAAATCTATAGATATTAATGACGAACTAGTAACATCAGGGAACACTGAAAGTACTACATATGACAGAGAGAAAGTTGTTGCTGGTGTGCAACTTGTAAGAGAAGATTTAGTTCGTGCTTTGAAAACAGAACGAATTTTGCGAGATAATAAAGAACTGTTTGCTAGTAACCAAGACTTATTTGTCAATAATGTAGAGATGTTGCATGTAACGTCTCTAGAAGTTAGCAGTCAGGCAAGCGAATATGCTCAACTGCTAAATCAATCATTGCAGATTGCCCTCAATGTGCAAGCACAGATAACAAAATTACGGAAAGTCTGAGGGTCGGAAACCTCCAACCATAACTTTCCAATAGACCAATTGCCCTTGATTTAAAAATGACCACTAAACCGAAAATAATAGTCTTGGATGATGATCCCACAGGTTCTCAAACAGTTCACAGTTGCTTGCTACTGATGCGTTGGGATGTTGACACCCTACGTTTGGGATTACAGGATGATTCACCGATTTTCTTTGTGCTAACGAATACTAGGTCTCTTCCGCCAGAGTCAGCAGCATCTGTTACCAAGGAAGTTTGTCACAACCTTAAACTGGCTATAGAGGCCGAAGGAATTGACGATTTTCTGATTGTCAGTCGTTCTGATTCGACATTAAGAGGACATTACCCAATAGAAACCGATGTAATTGCTCAAGAACTCGGTCCATTTGATGCTCATTTTCTTGTGCCGGCGTTTTTTGAAGGCGGACGCATTACTCGCCAAAGTATACATTACTTAATGATCCATGGTGTACCAACCCCAGTGCATGAAACGGAGTTTGCCCGTGATTCCGTTTTTGGCTACCGTCATAGTTACTTGCCCAAGTATGTAGAAGAAAAGACTCAAGGGCGTATTACTGCCGAAAGCGTAGAAAGATTTTTACTAGCTGATGTCCGTACTGGTAGTTTAGAACGTTTGATGCAACTCAGTCATAACCAGTGCGCTGTCGTGGATTGTGAAACTCAAGCCGATCTCAACCGCTTTGCGCACGACGTACTAGTAGCAGCAAGTCAGGGGAAACGCTTTCTGTTTCGTAGTGCTGCCAGTATCTTAACAGCTTTGACCGCATTACCTCCCCAAGCGATCGCCCCGGAAAACATGGCACAATATGTACGAGGAGGCAAACCGGGTGTGGTGATCGTTGGTTCCCATGTAAAAAAGACCACTCAGCAGCTAGAAGTCCTGTTGCAAGCAGAGGGTACTCAGGGGATCGAAGTGGATGTAGCGCGGTTACTTGATGAAGCAGTCAATCAATCTGCTACACTGTTAAGCGAGATCACTACCAGTGTACATCGGGCATTCGATGCTGGGAAAACAGCGGTGGTTTATACCAGCCGCCAGGAACTTTCTTTTAAGGATGTAAACACACGGTTGCTGTTTGGAGTTAAAGTTTCAGGTTTATTAATGGATATTGTGCAAGCCTTACCTTCTGATATAGGATATTTAATCAGCAAGGGTGGCATTACCTCAAACGATGTCTTAAGTAGCGGTCTAGCATTGACATCAGCACGTTTACTCGGTCAAATCTTAGCTGGTTGTTCGATGGTCATAACTCCATCTGACCATCCCCAGTATCCTAATTTGCCAGTAGTACTGTTTCCGGGAAATGTCGGCGACGCTGACGCCTTGGCAACTGTTTATAAAAGATTAAATCAAAGGAGTCAGAAGGAGCCAGCACTGTAGGAGGGTCAGCGATCTCTCACGGCGACTGGCGTCCAGAAGTCAGGAGTTAGGAGAACCCCACTCAGTAGTAGGATGGGGTTTGATATCAATAGGGTAGTGGCTATGACAAACAAATCATTCACTATTTTCATAAGAAACATTCTGACGGACGTACAGACGTTCCGCCGGAACGTCTCTGACTGACTCCTTTATAATTTGAAGATTGCAGTTGCAAAACGCAACTCATCTATTAAGAGTAATTACGCGATTTCCATAGTTTGGCGAGTGCTGCATGACTTCTGATTCTACCATCCCTGATTTAGAGTCAAAGAAAAACCCAACTGAAGTAGAGTCAATCTCTGCTCTTTCTGATGTAAAGGCAATTCCTACCCCAAGTGATGTAAAATTAAATACTACTCTTGCTGATACTGAGGCAAATTATATCCTCCCAGATGCAGAGGTTGATTCTGTCATACTTTATTTAAAGTCAGATGCTGGCCTGTTGGATGTAGAATCCATTGAGTCACCGTTACGAGAAAATACGGTGAATCATAATATCCAAGTGCAGTTTAAAAGAGACGGAGAAAGACTGTTATTAATTTTACCAACAGAATCTCAAGTACCTGCCTCAGAAAACAACTGGTATGAGATTTGGCAACAGGTAAAGCTGCGGTTATTCGGTAGCGATCGCTTCTTTTCAACTAACACAACTTTGCATCTCGTAGCACAGAACCGCTTGCTGGACGGTAGACAGATCCAAGAACTAGCCGAAACCTTAAATGAAGCCCAAATCCAGCTAAAATCAGTTTCCACTAGTCGTCGCCAAACTGCTATTGCCGCTGCCAGTTCAGGCTATTCTGTAGAACAACTAAAGCCAGAAACTTCCCTGAATTTAGAGACAAAAGCTACCAAACCACCCCTAGCAGAAGCTCTCTATCTGGAAATGACCGTTCGTTCAGGTGTGGAAATTCGTCATCCCGGTGCTGTAATTATATTGGGAGATTTAAATCCGGGTGGTATCGTAGTTGCAGATGGAGATATTCTAGTTTGGGGTCGTCTGCGTGGAGTTGCCCATGCAGGTGCAGGAGGCAATCAAGAGTGTCTGATTATGGCTCTGCAAATGGAACCAACCCAGTTGCGGATCGCAGATGCTGTCGCCCGATCACCGGAAAAATCCCCGATGCAGTTTTATCCGGAAGTGGCTCACATGACGCCGCAAGGTATTCGCATCACTAAGGGTATTGATTTTTCCAGATTTCAAATAGCTAGGATGTATCAAGAGCCTTAAATCTTTACTGTTCTATATTTTCTATTAATCCCTAATCGAGCGCGTTTCTATCATGACTCGCATTATTGTCGTTACCTCCGGTAAAGGAGGAGTGGGTAAAACCACATTCACAGCAAATATGGGCATGGCTTTAGCCAAAATGGGGCGTCAAGTTGCCTTAGTTGACGCGGATTTCGGTCTGAGAAATTTGGATTTGCTGCTAGGACTAGAAAACCGCATTGTCTACACTGCGATTGAAGTCTTAGCTAGGGAGTGCCGTTTAGAGCAAGCTTTGGTAAAAGATAAACGGCAACCCAATCTAGTACTCCTACCTGCGGCACAAAATCGCACCAAAGATGCCGTGTCTCCGGATCAGATGAAGTTATTGGTCAATGCACTAGCACAAAAGTATCAGTATGTTTTGCTTGATAGCCCAGCAGGAATTGAAACGGGGTTTAAAAATGCCATTGCTCCTGCCAAAGAAGCCTTAATTGTTACCACACCAGAAATTGCCTCTGTTCGTGACGCTGATCGCGTAGTCGGATTGCTAGAGGCACAAGGCATCAAGCGCATTCATTTAATTATTAACCGCATCAGACCTGCAATGGTACGGGCAAATGATATGATGTCTGTGGATGATGTTAAGGAACTTTTAGCAATTCCCTTAATTGGGGTAATTCCAGACGATGAGCGTGTTATTGTCTCTACAAATCGCGGTGAACCTTTAGTATTATCGGAGAATCCCTCTTTAGCTGCTACAGCTTTTGAAAATATTGCTCGCAGATTGGAAGGGGAAACAGTGGATTTTCTTGAACTCGACTCATCCAACGACAACCTCTTCACCCGCCTGCGCAGGTTGTTGTGGACAAAGATTATTTAACTCATCTTCCCTTGGACGCACACCTAGTTGCAATGATTCTCGAACTTCTAGACCGACTTTTTTCTCGCAATCCTGACAACAGTCGCCATCAAGTTAAACGTCGCCTGCAATTGGTTATTGCCCACGATCGCGCTGATTTAAGCCCTCAGTCATTGGAAAAGATGCGCCAAGAAATCTTAGAGGTTGTCTGTCGCTATGTGGAAATTGAGACTGATGGCTTGGAGTTCTCCCTAGAAAGTAACCAACGCACGACCGCTTTGATTGCCAATGTACCCATTCGTCGCGTCAAAGAACCTGAACTTGAGTTAGACAGCAACGATAAATCTGAATAGATTTGTTAGTTGTTAGTTGTTGGTTGTTGGTTATGTTTTTTACCAATTCCCAAAAAAATTTCCCGTTATAGGCTACGACTATAACGGGATCATAAGAATTTTTATATTAACTAAGCTATGCGCATCTAACTCCCATACTTCTTTGTTAAGAACTTAATTTGTCTACGTCCGTCGTTTGAAATGACAAATGACAAATGACAAATTATCTATAGGCGACAGGTGGACCTGCCCAAAGTTCTGTAACCTTTTGACCAAAGGTAACTGGCTGATCTGCTTGGGTTGCAATTGCAGTATTACCGTCATTGGTAACTGTCACTAAAGGCCAATTTTCCTCACCCATTTCGCCAGCACGGAACAATACATGGTCAGGCTGGGTTTTACTCCAACCTAACAATACCGCAATTTCATGCTCAACTTTTTCTTGGGAGGGCGTCACACAGTGGGAGTGATTTTTTTGCCGATCCCAAATGACTGCGTGATCTCTAGCATCAGACGTGTTCATGAACCCTTCAAACTTGCGTGCTAAAAAGCGATCGCCCTTCTCTGACCAGCTGACAGGAACTAAGACCCCAATGGTTCCTGGTGTATCTTGACTTGACGAAGATCCCTTGACTTTTAAGAGCGGATCGTTAATGGGATTCGTTGTGGTCACCACCTCCAACTTCTTGGTTTGCCTATCTTCTACAAACAAAACACTGGTGACGCGGCTATTGTACATTTCTGGTTTGACTTCTAGTTGCACCCTGCTGTAAATAGCATACCTACCATCGGGGGAAATCACAGGCATACTGCGGTAATAACGCACTCCCGAACCGCCCTTGGAACTAATAGCCTCCTGCGTCGCCTGTATCCATTGCCAAGGAATAGGATAAGAACTTCCTATTGGGTCTTTCTGTTGTGCTGCGCTTTCCTCATTCAGTTGACGGGTAGCAGGATCTGTTGTTGAGTTTCCTTGGGATTCCCTAAGAGTTGGCTCAATTTTAGTTGCTGACAATGATTTAGCACTCACCACCTCCTTAGATACAGAACCATCAGATCTTGTCACTGACCGGATTTGGATTTTAGCAGTTCTTAATCTTTGTACTAAATCGCGTTGACTAGCAGATACCCTTTCTGACATAGAGTTATTCCTAGTCGGTGGTGCTAGTTCTACTGCTGCCAATGGGTCATCATTGTCAGACATATTCTTGGACTGAGGAGCATTTTCTTCTGTCCTTGGCTCAAATTCATCTTGTAATAGTTGTGGTTGGGCAGCAGCAGCTACGGACATCGATACGGAGTTAGATTGTCCGATCAACGAGTCATTTTGAACTGCTGCTTTTGATACTTGAGTTAAGTTAGGTTCCTTAACAGTAGATGTTTCGCTTGAAACATCTACTGTTGTCTGGGGAGTAGTTTTAACTACTTGGTATTGTTTCGCTGAGCTAGAGTTACCCGATGCCGCCACTAATGGTGCAATTAGTGTCACAACAACGACATAGTTGAGGAATGGTTTTACGCGGAACCATCCTGATAGTAAAAGGTGTTTAAGCATTTGTTGACTCTCTAGAGGGCGGTGGCTGTGCGAGGAGTAATGCCTATACAACAATGGAGCAGGCGATTGATTATATGTATAGCAGGGAACTAAAAGTTTTCCAGAAAGAATTTACTTGAATTTCGCATAATTTTAAAAGAATTACGTATCATATATAACGTATTTTTCCTAATAAATGGATGGGACAAAATACCTATGGGGAATGACTCACTTCCGGAAAACTATCGTGCCATTAACACCAAAATATACCAAATATAGTTATGGTTAAAATGGTATTAAATGTATTACGTATACTAATAACACGCTGCGATAGTCGAACATTTAGCCTGACCATTAGAAGTCGCAATTACTTGGTTCCCATAGTGGTCTGTAGAGGCGTTGCATGCGACGCCTCTACTGGGCAAAAAATCTGGCAACCAAGCTAACTCAGCTTACATAATCTATCCAAACAAATGAATTGCAAGAACTGCATTACTTGTTGCCATATTGCAATAATTCTTATAAAAACGCACTACTGGCATGGAAGCTCAGCTACACGTATAGAAACTAGATTAAGCTTGATTCCCAAAAAACTAGGCTTGGTAGAAGCAAATCCGGATTTTTTCTGAATGATTTTCTAGTCAATACATTATAACTCTACTTGGCAACTTTTCAATGCACAAAAACGAAACTATTTTGCCACCAAAAAACCAAGTTATCTTAGATAGTCAAGAGTCATTAGTCATTTGTCCTTTGTTTAATGACTCCTAAGATGCACATTTTATAACCCTTATGCAGCAAGGCTTTCAGAAAGTGAAGAAAGATGTGCTTCTTTCATTTGTTGCCAGCGTACGCCGCTAGTAGTCAGCTCATATCTTGCACCACCATGAGTGTTGCAAGATATGAGCTACAAAAAGCTTATGATTTCTTCGGATGGGCACTGCCCACAAGCACCCTTCCACAAGGGAGGTGCAAGATGTTAGATGACCAATGACCAATGATCAATGACTAAAAACTCATGAAAGTAGTATTTTTTGGCACACCTCAGTTTGCTGTGCCTACCCTAGAAAAATTGCTGAATCACCCTGAATTTGAAGTATTGGCAGTTGTCACGCAACCAGATAAACGTCGAGAACGGGGGAATCAACTTACACCTTCACCAATAAAAACCATTGCCACCTCTGTTAAGCTGCCTGTATGGCAACCCCAGCGAGTTAAAAAAGATACTGAAACTTTAACTCAACTTAAGGAAACAGGTGCAGATGTGTTTGTGGTTGTTGCTTACGGGCAAATACTCTCTCAAGAAATTTTGGATATACCCAAGTTGGGTTGTGTTAACGTACATGGCTCAATTTTACCCAAGTACCGGGGTGCAGCTCCTATTCAGTGGTGTCTGTATAACGGCGAGACCCAAACTGGCATCACCACAATGTTAATGGATGCGGGAATGGATACTGGTCCAATGCTTATGGTGGCTACTACACTCATAGAATTATTGGATAATACCCAAGATTTGGCCCACAAACTTGCTTCAATAGGTGCAGATTTATTGGTAGAAACATTGTTGAAGCTGCAACGCCAGGAAATTGAGCCAATTCCCCAAGATAATTCTGAAGCTACTTATGCGCCTTTAATTAAGAAGGAGGATTATGGGTTGAATTGGTCAAAGAGCGCTCTTGCATTACACAATCAAATCAGAGGCTTCTACCCCAACTGTACCGCCACATGGCGCAACCAACCCCTGAAAATTACTGCTAGTGTTCCCGTTGGCTCTGCTTACGTTAAAGAGCTACCACCGGAATTAAGGGAACTAGTTGATTATTTGCCTGATTTGTCAAAGGAATCGGGTAGTCCAGGAGCAGTGGTAAGCATCGCCAAGGGAATGGGAGCGATCATTCAAACAGGGGAGGGTCTATTGTTGTTGCGCCTCGTTCAGCTAGCAGGTAAACGTCCCCAGTCGGGATGGGATTTTGTTAATGGTACGCGATTAGCAGTGGGAGAGGTGCTGGACAACGGTGTGTAGAGACTTTGCATCTTCGGTCTCTACAATAATTGTTCGTAGAAGCGGCAAGTCTTGCATGGTCCATCTGGGTTAACTGCACAACGAATGATTTCTGAATGAGCATTGTAGCGACAGTTCGCATCTCCCACCACCCAGCGCCCTTTTACAAGAGTTTTTTCGCTTGGTCGTTTAGCAGATTGTACATATATAGCAATATTCTGCAAGCGGTAGCGCCCTGCCCTAAGCTGATAGCGGTGGCGGCGCTCTAAAACCGCGTAGGTTTTTCCTTCAAGGTCGAGATAGTTTCCCGGTTGTGGTGTCCAATCAAGTTGCACACTGCCGAGGGATTGACGCGGATGCGTCAGAATCACCTCAGTCGGTAAAGTCTCTGGCTCCATAAGCTTTTGTAATTAGATTTACATTACTAGGATGGTAACGCACCTGCTTACGACCCCTTGCGGAGTTTATGTTATAGTTAACGTTTTGCTAACAGTCGGTAATGGGGCATCGGGCATCGGGCATCGGGTGTCGCCGTCATCAGCAGTCGACGCATGCGC
>CAZZXJ010000123.1:0-12394 GCA_964657905.1 uncultured Stigonema sp. | reverse complement strand
AACGAAGGGAAAAGCACTACATTGTATGCGCCCTTGCTTAATTGTCACTTTGTAAGCATCCGCTGTTTTATCTTTATAAGCAGTTCGGACTTCTACAGTTTCTAACTTTTCTGCAATCCTAACTAACTCAGGGATTTCAAACTGACCTTCTTCAAACACATGCAATAAATCGTTAGGTAAGTCAATATCGCTTTTATCAATTTCGTCAATTAATAGCGCTCTCGGTTTCTCTGATGGTATTAAAGCCGTTCCTAATGGTCCGAGTTGAATATATTTACCAATTTCTTTGAGGTGATCTGGATTATTGGACCCTTGTTGTGGGGTATCCTGAAGACGAGCGATCGCATCATAGGAATAAAGTCCATCTTTGAGGGTTGCACGAGTTGTGATGGGCCAATACAAAACTTCACCCAATTTTAACTGATAGGCAACAGCATGAGCTAAAGACGTTTTTCCATCTTCTCTAAATCCTAGAAGCTCTTTTAACCAAGACAACATAATAATTTATTTATATTTTGGTGGCAATAACTTGTTTAACTAACCCTTGTAGTCAAGAGTTAAAAAATCTACCAATTCAACCCACGAATAGTATAGGCTGAAACCGTCTTTTCGTATCGTCTGCATAGAGATGCATAGCTTTTACAGATTCGGATGGTTGTACAGAAAATATTACCTATCCTAAGATCCAAATGGACAGGACACCATTCCAGATGAATGCTATCAATTTCGGTAGATTTTTGATCGCCTTGTCACACACTCGCTTTCCCCCCCATTACAACCACCCTTTTATCATATCAGTAGCGTAGGCGTGGTCCGCCGCAGGCATAGCTTGCCAATTGTCGAAAAATTCAGTGTGAAGACGATCCCTAAAATCGATGAAAAGCCCTGAAAATCCGGTGAGCTATAATTTGAAGTAACCCACTGTACAAATTCACCATTATATGAGTTAACGAATAATGGTCGTTTCAGACTTGTAGGGGTGAACGGCCGTTCGCCCCTATGGTATGATTATCGACTTGACAACCCGGTTTCTGAAGCTTGAGGTGTTCGGATCTCAAATAGGATTGCTATATCAGCAAGTTGATACTGTAGGCGATCGGTCTAAAATTTTCTTATTTGTCAACTTTCATCTTTATAAATTTTACTTCGATGACCTATTTCCACAACATTCACCAGTAAAATATCGTCGAAAATATCGTATATAACACGATAGTCACCTACTCTAATCCTGTAAGCATTTTCTTTACCTTTTAGCTTTTTAACACCTTTTGGACGGGGTTCTGTGGCTAAATCGTCAATCTTAAGTTTTATGCGTTCTTGAAGTTCTGACGATAATTTTTTAAGTTGTTTTAATGCATCCTTTAAGATTTCAACTTTATACCTCACGCAACTTGCTTTTTTATTTCTGTTTCAAGTTCTTTTCTAGCTTCTTCCCATGACACTGTACCGTTGATTTCAGCATCTTTTTTAGCTTTGTCGTAGGCTTTTAAATCTTCTTCCTCCTCTTCATCTTCGATTTTTTTCAACAAAGCATAAAATTCATCTAAAGTGCTGTCGTAAGCTTGGGTTAGCAGTATGTTGATCGCTTTGATTATCTCTTCTCTCTCGTGTTCGGTTTTCATTTTTATACCTCTGACAAAGTTTCCAACAGTTTACTTATGCGGAAAAGCTTACGATAGCAATCCTAAATGATTCGTGAAAACCTCTCCCTTGTCTTCCTTGTCCCCCTTGTCCCCCTTGTTCATAAATCAAATAGGACTGCTATATATGAGTGGGAAGTATTCTTTGCCGCCGTTCTTGAGAAGAAGTATTTATAATTGGGATTTGGGCAAAGCTGGAAGTCAGGCTCATAAGTGCTTACGTACAATTATTTATGTCATTGCGAGCGAAATGAAATGTAGCGAAGCAATCTCCAAAACAGAAGCGATTGCTTTGTTCCGCTTCGCTCCACTCGCGGCGGACAAATATATATTTAATTTTGCACAACTACTTATTGATGCCGTCATGCAAGTCGCCAGAAGAACTCAAATCGATTATTTAACTTCATGTATTGATTCTCTCAGGCAAAACTGGGTGGACTTATGGAGAACAAGTAAGTTAAATTCTCCGTGATTATATTCTCGTAGTATTTACGCGAATAACATTGACCTGATTTTACACCCTATTTTCCTTAACTGACATCTTGCACCTTCGATAGGGAGGGTAGGTGGCAATACGGTTCAGTTAAGATAATTAACCTACCGACAATTTATGTAGAGACGCGAAATTTCGCGTCTCTACACAACCTAAAATTCCTACCGATCAGCCTTAACTGAACCGTATTGGGGTAGGTGGGCAGTGCCCACCCTACAAAATCATAGGATTTTTGGGTTTTGATTTTCGCAACAAGACGGTGGTGCAAGATATGAGCCTCTGACTAGCGGCGTAGACGCTCTTAGCGGCTTGTCGTCAGACATCGCTAGCAACAAATGAAAGAAGCACATTGGCTGGAAATTCCAAAAGCCTTGGTGTATCAGGGTTCTAAAATGTGCATCTTAGGAGTTAACCGAGCAGTGTTGACATCCGTTATGTCATCCGTTGCTAACCTTTGCGTGAGAATTGCTGAATTAAGCTATACCCAGCACCTTGCGTAACAATGCTTGGTCTTCTAACTTGGCTTTTAAGCGACCATTTTCCAAATCACGTATCCAGCTTTGGCTTTTACCTGTTAACTTTGCCAATTCTCTCTGGGAAAGATTCAAATTTTTTCGCGCCTGCAAAATTTGGTCGCCTAGCAGATAAGCTGTAGTTTTTGACTTTGTTCTGTTCTTAGCACGCGACTTTTTTTCTGATTCAGAACTTTGCTGCTCCCATTCTGGCGGTAGATCAAAGGACAAAATCCGGGCATTCAACAGCAGATTCCATTTACCACGGGGACCTGTATCTGTCAAGCGCGTGTCTCCGCTGCCGTCATTCATCCAAAATTCTAATGCTTCGTCTGGATCTTCAGGAATATTAACCAATTTTGCCCACAAAGGTTGAATTGCTGGTGGGTAAGTCACTGGGTCGAAAATTGCTTTTATACCATAATGATTGAGGACTTCCAAATCGTTTTCAAAGGTTCGCAGCAGCCGCTTGCGTTCTTCCCTTTGCCTACCAGCAACGGCAACTTTCTCCTCACCGTAGGCAACACGCAGTATGGTGGGAACTGTAATGCGTTGTTCTTTGCCCATTTTAGTTTTAAACAGCAACCATAGCATCAGTCGCGCGGCTCCTTCATGTTGCTGCCAAATACTCATCACTGTGGTTAACAGAGTTTTGGGCAGACTGCCGTATTGATAGAACGCGGTTCGTTCCTTGCATCTTTGTTTATTTAAGAAATATTGTGCCCACATTCCCGCTCTCACTTTAAAAGTTAGTCCGATCAGATATTTGCATCCGAGGTCGTCTTCTTGAAAGTGATGCTGAATTTCCAGCAAGTGCCACAATTTGCTCTGTTGTACTGAAAAGCCCCTAATTAGACCTTGTTGGGGCCAGTCAATAGAAGTAATCAGTGAGCAAGCTTGCTGTACCATATTTTTCATTAAAGCCAGCTTGGCTGCTTTGCTCAAGTCTTTGCGTTTCTCCAGCCCCAAATATTTCTCAATTTGCCGATCATCAATGGCAAACTCCTGCTCCCAAGGCTGATCTAAGACTGTAGCGTGAGCGGCGAAAATCAGATGGATACAAGCGGTTCTGATATCAAGTGCCTCAATTGCCCCTAACTCCGTTACCTGATCGCTCCCATTGGGGGAACTGGTGATCTGAAAAGCGATCGCCCCCCGCCCTTGGCGGACTTGTCGCCGATAATACAGGTTGCCAGTTTCATCGGTTTCCCAAGGTAGGGATCTGCGCTGCGCCAGAACGTTGCAAGCTTCCCAGATCACAATAGCGGAAGCAAATGGGTTGCTTTTTCCGTTGGAGAATAAATCTGGGCTGCTTTGATCTCTAGAATCAACTTTGCATCTCCCCCTTTTCGCCCGCAAGGGTTTGGGAGAATCAGTGGGACAAACTACTACACATTGGGGTTTGGGGTAATAACCCTCGCAGTTGTTACAAAGACAAGGGTCGATCCAGTATTTATGATTCTCTATTTTGATTGCACTGGTGGGACATTGGGGACGGCAGTTGTCACATCCAACGCAAATGTTGTTAGGAATTGTATATGGCATAGGCTTCTTCCAACTTTACTCGTTGAGATGTCTGGCTCAAGTCTCCCCTGGATGTGTCCTCTTTATTCACTACTTTCCACCACCTGATTTTGTTGGCAATAATAAATATTTTCTACTGTACTAATTACCTACATCCATATTCGGATCACCCATCCAATTGGAAGCTATTCAAGGCTTTTAAGCCGAGCCTAATTTTCAAGATTTCTTATTTATAATATTTCACAAACATTTATTATATTTTGTTCGTCATGAGCTAAGAAAAAATTTGTTTGTTACTTTTTAATAGGTTATGCAATAACATTTTATTGTAAAAATAATACTTTTGAAGAGTGTTATGTAGGAACTTTAGAAAATATAATTATATCTTTTGTAAACTTATTATTAATAATAGCAACCTTTAACAAAAGTCATTATTCCGTTAATCAGTTTATAGTTTTGCTAAAACCTGATTACTTCTTCGTAGGTTTGAATAAATTCTCCTTTTCAGATATACACAAAGAGGGTAGCATGTCAAATTTGTAAATTTATCTCTTGTGATCCACCCCTAAGAAACTATATTTCTGTAAAGTGACACGTAATTTTGTATATCTAAATACTGTTTATATTTTTTGAGATGCACAGAAATTTGTTGAAATAAATTATCATTACTTATAGAAAACAAGCTATATATTCTTAATATATTTTATTTGTTCATTCATAACAATAAACAATTTAGATATTTTATTATTAGGAACAAATACTATAAATTTTTAATGGTAATATCAGTAATAAACCATTATATTTTTTAATTAAGAATTAAAATAAGAAAATATACTGGATGAGCCATAAATGTAAAATATTGATATTCTTCGTTTTTCTTGATAACATCATCATTAAAGAATTAATATTAAGTTAGGATGAGAATACAAGCTCAACCTGATTTGTAGGTAAAATTGCAAAAGGTACTTTCATGGCAACACTAACAGGATTGACATTTGGTGGTAAGACTTGGACACCCAAATTTGTTCAAGAAATTGATCAAGAAAAATGTATCGGCTGTGGTAGATGCTTTAAAATTTGCGGGCACAATGTGCTGCTGTTAAAGGCAATGAACGAAGAAGGGGAATTCGTAGAAGATGAGGAAGATGATGAAGTTGAAAAGAAAGTGATGACGATCGCAAACCTAGAGAATTGTGTTGGTTGCGAGGCTTGTGCAAGGATTTGTTCCAAGAACTGCTATACCCATGTTGAATTAAACAACTAGGGATTTTTTGGCTTTGTCAGAGATTTGCGTTCCTAGGGCGTTGTTAAAGGAGAGCGAATGGTACGCCTAGCAAGGTAACCAGAGGGGAAAGCTCAATATTTACCGGAACTAACACAAAAAGTTCAAGAGTTACAAATCCGTAAATCCCAAACTGTAGGCTATTAACAAATCTAAACTTGCTACTAATATACTCTGATCAATAGTTGGGACTAACAGCGTAAGTAAGTGGGCGGGAATAAATCACTCTTGTTTTTTTGCTGCAAAAAGCGAAAACAGCGCAACTACGAGGGAATTACAGATGTTTTACATTTTGTTACATACTTGTAAATTTTTCCGCCCACCTACTTAAGCATTCATCTGTCAGCTATGAAGTACCGTGCGTGTACTCAATCTTATTAGCATCGCGATCGCAAATGAGATTCGGCACGATAGCTGATAGCTGACGGCTGATTGCTTACCTAACAGCAACTTCCTCTGCCTTAGGAGTTGAGAGATAGTTTTAATTTCTGTAGGGGAAAGATCTTAAAACATTTAGAAAATTCCCCCAAATTCTCTATTAAAAATGTCATTATTCATAGGTTATTGGTTATTAGTTAGTCGTTAGTAGTGAAAGACTAACCACTAACAACCAACAAATGACAAATGACAAATCACCCCTTGGGGGTGACGCTCGTTCGCCTTGGGCGAAGACTCGCTAACGCTATCGCCAGTCGCCTAGGTCGGGGAAACCCTCCGGAGAGCGCTGGCTCACAAATGAAACACAAAGCAGGTATTTATGCTACAAATTCCTGTTTCACTATTAACTCTAGTTGCTGGGATACTAATCACAATTGTCAGCATCTGGGTTGGTCAGAACCACGGTTTACTACCGGTGCAAGCATCGCAACAAGCGCCTTTGGTAGATGGATTTTTTAACGTTATGGTTTCCATTGCCACGGCTCTCTTTTTAGTGGTAGAAGGAACCATTGTGCTTTTTTTGATCCAGTATCGTCGCCGTCAGGGAGATGATACGGATGGCGTCGATGTTGAGGGAAACTTTCCCCTAGAAATTTTTTGGACGGCAATCCCAACTCTGATTGTCCTCTGTTTAGGAATCTACAGTGTTGATGTTTTTCAACAAATGGGAGGCTTTGAGCCAGGAAGCCATCCTCATCTACCGAATCGCCATTCCCCAGCTCATGTTTCCCAGATGCCAGGGAGTGCCATTGCTGCTACGTTGAGTGACGCCTCTGAGATGGAGTCACAAATGACAGCGCCAGCAGTGATCCCGGAAATTGGCATTGGTGCAAATCCCAAAGAACTAAACAAAGCCGCAGACTTGGTGGTCAATGTCACAGGGATGCAGTTTGCTTGGTTATTTAACTACCCCGATAGTGGAGTGAATGGAGGAGAATTACACGTTCCAGTTGGCGCGGACGTGCAACTCAACCTTTCTGCAACGGATGTAATTCACTCGTTCTGGGTACCGCAATTCCGGTTGAAGCAAGATGCGATTCCTGGCATACCTACCGAACTGCGATTTATCGCTACCAAACCTGGCACATACCCTGTAGTTTGTACTGAACTGTGCGGCGGCTACCACGGTTCAATGAGGTCACAGGTCATTGTCCAGTCGCCAGAAGAGTTTAAAAGCTGGCTGGAAGAAAACCGCATTGCTCAAAACCAAGAACTGAAAGAAGCTGTTGCTCTCAAGCCAACTGAGTTATCAACACCGGAGTTTCTCGCTCCCTACACCCGCGATCTCGGAATTAATTCAGCAACTCTCAAGAAATTAGTCATTGGTCATTAGTCATTAGTCATTAGTAAAGACAAATGACAAAGGACTAATGACTAATGACAAAGGAAAAAATATGACCCAAGTAGAACTTCCACGAAACACTCCACCTGAAGACAATAAACCCACTCAAGTGGCTGCTCACACTGAGTATCCTAAAGCGTGGAAATGGTACGACTACTTCACGTTTAATGTTGACCACAAGGTTATTGGCATTCAATACCTAGTGACAGCGTTTGTGTTTTATCTCATCGGTGGACTCATGGCGATTGCCATACGTGCCGAACTGTCAACACCAGATGCAGACTTGCTCGATCCGAACCTGTATAACGCTTTCATGACCAATCACGGGACGATCATGATTTTTTTGTGGATCGTGCCTAGTGCGATTGGCGGATTTGGCAACTATCTCGTGCCATTGATGATTGGCGCTAGGGATATGGCTTTTCCAAAGCTGAACGCCATCGCCTTTTGGTTGAACCCACCAGCAGGAGCGCTGTTGTTAGGCAGTTTCTTTTTTGGCGGATCGCAATCTGGTTGGACAGCTTACCCACCCTTAAGCTTAGTGACAGCTAACACTGCACAAACCATGTGGATACTTGCCATCGTCCTAGTGGGAACTTCCTCGATTTTAGGTTCGCTGAATTTTGTGATCACCATCTTGAAAATGAAAGTTCCTAGCATGAAATGGGATCAACTTCCCTTGTTCTGCTGGGCGATGATGGCAACCTCTGTCCTTGCACTTGTGTCCACCCCAGTGTTAGCGGCGGGGTTAGTGCTGCTGTTGTTTGACCTCAACTTTGGGACGTCGTTCTTCAAACCAGACGCAGGCGGTAACGTGGTCATTTACCAGCACCTGTTTTGGTTCTATTCCCATCCGGCAGTTTATCTGATGATTCTGCCCATCTTCGGCATTATGTCGGAGGTGATTCCGGTTCACGCCCGCAAGCCAATCTTTGGGTATAAGGCGATCGCTTATTCTAGTTTGGCAATCTGTGTTGTAGGTTTGTTCGTCTGGGTACATCACATGTTTACCAGTGGAACACCCGGTTGGATGCGGATGTTCTTCACCATCTCTACCCTGATTGTTGCCGTTCCTACTGGCGTGAAAATTTTCGGTTGGGTTGCTACCCTCTGGGGTGGAAAAATCCGCTTTACCAGTGCCATGCTATTCGCCGTTGGCTTGTTGTCCATGTTCGTCATGGGTGGCTTGAGTGGTGTAACCATGGGAACAGCCCCTTTTGATATTCATGTCCACGATACCTACTATGTGGTAGGACACTTCCACTACGTCTTATTTGGCGGTTCCGTATTTGGCATCTACGCCGGAATTTATCACTGGTTCCCCAAGATGACAGGGCGGATGCTGAATGAAACTTGGGGTCGGATTCATTTTTTCCTCACCTTAATCGGTACTAATCTGACCTTCCTACCCATGCATGAGTTGGGTTTACAAGGAATGCCGCGACGTGTCGCAATGTACGACCCACAATTTATCACCCTGAATCAGATTTGTACCTTTGGTGCTTATCTCTTGGGGCTATCGGTGATTCCGTTCACCATCAACATCATCTGGAGTTGGATTGCTGGACCGAAAGCAGGTGATAATCCTTGGCAAGCTATGACCTTAGAATGGACTACCAGTTCACCACCTGCCATTGAAAACTGGGAAGTGCTGCCCGTTGTCACTCATGGTCCTTACGACTACGGCAAAAATGTTCACAGCGCTGTCCTGGAAACAGGTGAAACGGCTGTGACTGCAAATTAATGGGCATGGGGCATGGAATAATCCTTTCGATTCCTAATACCCTATTGCCAAGGAGCAATGCCCAAAGCAGCGCGAAAAATGAGCAATTACTTGTCGCACTCTTGACTGTACCAGTAGCCCTATGCCCCATGCCCTATGCCTATCAAAGATTTATTCAAGGGTAAACAATGGACGCAGCAGATCATATTGTCAACAACCCCATTGCCATAGGTACGACGAGTGCAGAAAATCACGAAGAACATGCAGATTTACGAGTCTTGGGACTATTGACGTTTCTTGCCTCTGAATCCCTAATGTTTGGGGGATTTTTTGCCACCTATTTGTTCTTCCGAGGCACCAATGAAGTCTGGCCTCCAGAAGGAACGGAAGTAGAGTTATTATTGCCGACCATTAACACGATCATTCTGGTTTCTAGTAGTTTCGTCATTCACTTCGGTGATACGGCAATTAAAAAGAATGATATCGAGGGAATGCGGCGGTGGTACAAGATCACTGCCATCATGGGCGCAATTTTCTTACTTGGTCAGGCTTATGAGTACATGACTTTGGGATACGGTCTGACTACCAACGTATTTGCCAACTGCTTTTACTTGATGACTGGGTTCCACGGTATACACGTTTTTGTGGGACTGCTGTTGATTTTGGGTGTATTGTGGCGATCGCGTCGTCCCGGTCACTATTCTGCTACCAAACACACTGGCATCGAAATGGCAGAAATTTACTGGCACTTCGTAGACATCATCTGGATTATTCTGTTCTCTCTGCTGTACATTCTCACCCTGTTTTGATATTGCTAATAGCTAATGGCTAATTGTTGATTGCTATTAGCCATTAGCTATTATGGAGGTTTTTATGCAAGTTCATGTAGAAACGTTCTCTTGGTTCAAAGTTTCAGAGGATATCAAAAAGTTATTGATCGTGGCTTCCCAAAATTGGGAAAATCCCTTAGAAGCAGAAAGTTATATTAACCAAGCTTTAGCTAAAACAAGTGATAATACAGATGTTTTGGTAGCAGCATATCGCTATTTCTACTACACAAATAATTATTATATGGCACTGCAAACAGCAGTCAAAATTAGAGATATAATTAAAGAGTCAGAGAAATTACCCGATGATTGGGAACAACTTAAGCTAATATTACCTAGTCGGAAAGAGGAACCCCACATTAGACTATTCTTAACCGCTTATGCTGCTTCTGCATTGGTATCAGCAAAGCTGGGAGAAATAGACCAAGCAAAAGAGATTAGTACTCAAATCAAGGAAATTGACGACAAAAACGAGTTTGGCTCGGCACTCTTGCTTGATATTCTGACACGCCCTAGCGAAGAAGAAGAATGACATATAATTTTGGATTTTGAACCGCACCCTGTAGCAGATGGACGCGGACAAATATCTAAACATTATCTGCGTACATCCGCTACAGGGTGCGGTTGCCATTCTAGATTAATGTTGAAACATGATGAAAGGTAAGGATTGGCTTGTAACTAGAGACGGGCAGTATCAAGCTTGTAAATCTGTTAAAGTATGGGATTTGTTGAGGGAGAATTATCGCCTGTATCGATTTCTGACTGAGATGGAAGATCTTCTCCATGATGTTGAAGATCAAAGCAGCCGTCTTCCAGAACTCCGGATGCTTGTAAGGCGGTTGATTCTTAACTCTTACTGGGTACAAAGTCAAAATTTGGAGCCTCATCCCACAACCGGAACCTCAGTTTTACTTCTGTATGATGAGTTAGGTTTTCCGTTAACTGTGCAAACAGTCACATTTGCACCGGGAACGCTATCGACAATTCATAATCATGGAACGTGGGGAATAGTAGCGGTGTTAAAAGGTCAGGAAAGAAACACCTTTTGGAGGCGAACCGCCGTAGCAGGATTTCCGGATAAAATAGAACGAGCGGGAGAGCTAACTCTATTTCCCGGAGACATTATTAGCTTCGTTCCCGATGCAATTCATACCGTGGAAGCATTGGGTGATGAACCAACTGTGACTTTTAATGTTTATGGCGAAACTTGCCAGAAAGAGCGATTTGAGTTTGACCCAGTTACCTATACTGCTAAAAATTTTTAATTTTGGTTGTTAATTGCTAATTGTCAATTGTTACCATTAGCCATTAGCTATTAGCCATTATCTATCGACTAATTAGGAGATACTTTAATGACAAGAGTCATTTTCTATGAAAAACCAGGCTGTAAGAATAATACCAAGCAAAAAACTTTGCTTGCAGCCGCAGGTCACGAGTTAGAAACTTATAACCTGTTGAAGGAACCTTGGACAACTGAGCGTTTGCGCTTATTTTTTGGCGATCGCCCCGTAGTCGAATGGTTTAACAGCACCGCCCCACGGATAAAATCTGGCGAGGTGGTTCCCGAACAGATAGATGCTGAAACTGCTTTGACACAGATGGTAGGCGATCCGATTTTGATTCGCCGTCCTTTGATCCAGGTGGGCGATCGCCGTGAGGTGGGTTTCGATGTCGAACTAGTTGACGCTTGGATTGGCTTAAAGCCTGTGGACGAGTCCCTTGCAGTTGTAAGCGAAAATTTGATGCGCCAGGATCTGCAAAACTGTACTCACGGTCCTAAGCATAGCCATGAGGGAGGTTCTTGCAATCATTCATAGTCGGGTAACTGAGTCTCAACAAGGCGAGAGAAACGGGAGCATCCCAGGGAGCGCAAAAACACCAAGCGATTAGAAATCGCGCGCCAGTCGCCTAATAACGGGAAACCCTCCTTCTCCCAAGGGGAGACGAGTAGCGCGAACAGGGCTGGACTCACCGCCTGCGCGGACTAATTCTAGCCTGCGGAGACAGGCTTTGTTTGTGTAGGCGACTGCCGTCCAGACTACCAGTCTGAGGGCAATTTACTTCGCACGAGTTCGCGGCGGACATCGTGTAATTAATTCTGTTTACCTACTTATTCCCGGTTTCTGGCGGTGGTGCAAGATGTAAGGTAGCTGAATGCTTCTGCGTAAGTCCTAAACTTAGTCATCAGGAGTCTCTTCTGGATTATCTTCCGGAAAAACAACATTTTCATACAGCAAAGAAATAGGGCAACGGAAATTAATACTGGTCAAGTGAACCTCTACTTCTGTTGGGTCTTCTATTGTTTCTTCAACTGAATAAGAAGTTAGTTCCCATTTTTCATTCTCATTAAGTCGGTAGCATTCCACATTCATTTTGTCGGCATCAATAAGAACATATTCTTTTAAGGTATCGATCCGACGATAATGCCTAAATTTCTTACCACGGTCAAACGCCTCTGTACTCGGAGATAAAACTTCTACAATTAAACAGGGATGATAGATAACTTTACGCGCTCTTTGGTCAAGTGGATCGCAACTAACCATTACATCTGGATAGTGAAAAGGTCCCTGAAGCGAAACTCCCACTTTGGCATCTGCTATCTGAACTTTACAT
>CAZZXJ010000122.1:0-12586 GCA_964657905.1 uncultured Stigonema sp. | reverse complement strand
ATTTGTCATTTGTCACTAGTCTTTACCAATGACCAATGACTAATGACTATTTACAATAACCCTTCTAGTTTCCGACGAATCCTGTCTAATTCCAAATCAGATAATTCCTGTTCTTCCTGTGACATTTGGTTAGGGCGCAAGGTGTCGTCACCTGTGTCTGACTGCTGTCCGTCTGGTTGCCAATCGGTTTGGTCAAGGTTGACTTCTGGAGGAATAACCAAATCACTGTCCTTGGGGACGATTTCCCACTTGTATCCAGTACTTTGACAAAATTGCTTAACTTCCTCAGCATTGATCGGCTCTACTGTAGGCGTTGGGAAATCTTGAGCTTCCAGCATCAAAGCAAAGCGCGTGGCGTCGTCTTCTGACTCAAACATCAGAATCTTATTGCGATCGCCCTCTCGAACAGTATGAATCCCCTCATTCTCCGTACGAGCATGAAAAAGTAACACAAAGACACGCATAGGTGTAATTATCTATCCTTTAATTTTGACTCTATTCTTATTAAAGTTCGTTCTTTGTATCCAAGGGAAAGTCGAAGCAACAATTTTCACTTTATATTTTCCTGTCGCACTTATATCATTAGATATAAAACTTTTAGTCACCCAATTAGGTATCCTCAGTTATCCTTAAAAGTGGCATAACCAATGGTGTGCCAGTTAATTCCTTTATTATGGCATCTATAATCGGTAAGTCAGTGGTGAGACGAAATGACCAATCCCAATCCAGACAATCACTCAAATCCCCATGCTAAGAACCGTCGGTTGTTAGTGTTGCGTCGCGGGGGCATTGCCTTGGGCGGACTTCTACTGGTTGGAACTGTAGGCGGTGCTGGGTATTTGTGGACTTTTATTCACAAAGATTTAGTGCCGTTGGCAGAAAAAAGTCTTACCACTTCACTCAACCGTCCTGTCAAACTTGGGAAAGTTACAGGATTTTCGGTCTCCGGAGTCCAGTTTGCCGCTTCAGGTATTCCAGCAACACCTACAGATCCAGAAAGGGCTACAGTCGATGCCGTTGAGGTGGGATTTAACCCATTACAGCTATTATTTAACCGTAAGTTAAAGCTAGATGTCACCTTAGTCAACCCGAATATTTACGTCGAACAGAATCCACAAGGACGCTGGATTACCACTACATTAGCGCCGCCAGGTAAACAAGGACTAATTCAAACCGAATTGGATAACATTCGGTTTCGCGATGCCAAGGTTGTCATAGTACCACGCCAGCAGTCAATAGTCAACAATCAACAGTCAACCTTATCCTACCCAGTAACTTTCACACAACTCAACGGATCTGCCCAATTACTTGACAACTATCAACAGATTAATTTTGAAGTTGCTGGGTTACCAAGCAATGGTGGTAGCGTTTCCATTCGGGGCGATGCACGTCCAAAGACATTTGACGCCAACTTACAGGTGCAGGCACAAGACTTTCTTGCCTCTGATGTCACTCACATAATTAAGTTACCAGCGAATTTACAGGCGGGTCGAGTACAGGGTGACTTGAATGTCCAGCTCAAATCATGGGATGGCAAACTCCAATCATGGCAAGAAATTTTAATCGACGGCAGTGCTGTTGCCCAAGGAGTTCAACTTCAGGTTCCTCGCGTACCACAACCGTTTATTAATTCCCAAGGAAACCTAAGCTTTCAGGGAACGAAGATTAAACTAGAGAATATCACGACTAGCTACGGCAAAATTCCCTTGGTAGCTAACGGCACACTTGACACTAAAGCTGGCTTTAAATTGGCAGCACGTGTCAAGGCTGTGAGTCTGGTCGCAGCTCAGGAAACTTTGAAGCTAAAATTACCAGTACCTGTCACTGGGGAAGTTAAAGCAGACTTGCAGGTTGTGGGAACACCTACCAAGCCGATTCTCTTAGGTACAGTTGCTTCTACCAAGCCGGCTAAAGTCGATCAGGTTGATTTTAGTAGCTTCAGCAGTAAGTTTGATTTTGATACAGATGCCGCAGTCATTAACCTGAAAGACATTCAAGCGAAACCAACAGCAGGCGGTGATGTTACAGGCGCTGGTAATATCAAACTCACTACAATTCCCCAGCTAGATTTTAGTTTAACAGCAAAGAATGTTCCAGGGGATGCGATCGCCGGAGCTTACAACATCAAAGCCCCGTTTCAAATTAATACCGTTGCCGCCACAGCCCGGTTGACAGGTTCTCCTAGTAACACCCAGACAGTGGTGCGATTGCAGGCTCCAGGCGCGACTTACCCGGCAAATGGCGAAGGTACTATCCTCACCCAAAATCAAGCCATATTGTTCCGCAATGTTGCTCTCAATGTTGCTGGTGGTAAACTACTGGCTTCTGGCAGTTTGGCTAATCAGCGTTGGCAAGGGGTAGCTGATGCTTCTCAAATACAGGTGGAACGTTTCGTCAAACCAAGTCAACAACAAAATATATCTCTTCAGGATGCACGGTTCAATGGTCGCTTCATCCTCTCAGGAACCAATGCACCATTCAAAGTTGCTACGATTCGCCCTGTCGATGCCAGACTTCAAATTGCTGGTGGTACAGTCGCAGTTTCTAAGATCCTGCTAGGAGACCAAAGTTTTGGCGCCGAGTTGGTAGCAAATGGTATCCGACCAGGACGTCTGCTGAAACAGGCTCCTCCTCCAGCTTTAACCGGACCCGCTTCTGGGACATTCCAAATCGCTGGAGACACCAATGCTTTGAGCCTCAACACTCTACGTGGCGCTGGCAAAGCAAGCTTAGTAGTTGGTGGTGGCACAGTGACAGCTTCTAATATCCAACTGGCTAATGGTCGTTACCAAGCACAAGTCCAGGCGAATGATGTAGGTGTACAGCAATTAGCAGCACAATTACCACCGCAAGTTCAAGGAAGGTTAAATGGTCAGTTCAACGTCGCGGGTTCTGTAGAATCTGTCCAACCGCAAACAATCCAAGCAACTGGTCAAGCACGGCTGAATGTTGCAGGTGGCACAGTCAATGCGACAAATATTCAACTGGCTAATGGTCGCTATCAGGCAAAAGTGCAAGCAAATAACGTGCAGTTGCAGCGCTTGGCAAAAGTACCACCGCAAGCTCAAGGAGCGTTAACAGGTCAGTTCAATGTTGCTGGAACGGTTACGTCCTTCCAACCGCAAACCATTCAAGCAACTGGTCACGCACGCCTGAATAATATTGCAGGTGGTACAGTTACCGCCTCAAATATTCAATTGGCTGATGGTCGCTACCAAGCAGCAGTTGATGCTTCAGGTGTGCAATTAAATCTGTTTTCGCCGCAGTTGCGAGGTCAGTTCGGCGGGAGGGTGCAAGTCGCTGGTAATGTAGAGACGAGATCGGTCGCGTCTCTACAGAATTTGCTACAGAATTTACGTGCTAATGGTCAGGTGGATTTTTCTCAAGGACTTGCTGGTCTCCAGCAACCACTCACGGCAGTTATAGCCTGGGATGGAGAAAAGCTCAATATTGAGCGAGCAACTGCCGAAGATTTAAATGCTAGTGGTTATATAGCAGCAAAATTTACAGGAAAGATACCAGAAATTACTGATATAAATCTCAACGTCAAAGCCCAAAATTACAATTTACAACAGTTGCCCGTTCCGCTTCCCAACGCAGTTGCTCTAGCAGGTCTGGCTGATTTTAGCGGACAAATCAGGGGTAAGCTACCCGTACCGAATGTACAAGGGCAACTCAAGTTGCGAGACTTGGTGGTGAATAAACTCGCTTTTGATCCAGTATTAAGTGGACCAGTCCAGTCAGTACAGGGTCAGGGTGCGAGTGTGGATCTGACAGGAACACGAGATCGGATTGCTGCCAGCCTAGATGCAGCTCATCGCCCTAACTCTTTCACGGTGAAGTGGAAGGATGCACTGGCAACTGGTCAATCTCAAGGGGATAATTTAGCAGTGAAAGTAGACAACTTCCCCTTGTCGGTATTAAATTTGACTCCCCCTCAGAGTGCTCGCCTTGGTGCTGGTCCTATTGCTGGAGTGTTAACTGGGAATTTGCAAGTTAATGAAAAGACATTTGCCACGGCGGAGGGGAATGTGGCGATCGCCCAACCCCAAATTGGTCGGATTAAAGGCGATCGCGTTGCTGCTCAATTCCGCTACGACAATGGTACGGCACAGCTTATAAGTAGTGAATTTGACAAAGCTAACAGTCGCTACGCCCTAGCAGGTACTTTCACCCAAACATCTAAAGGTCCTCGAATCCAAGCCAAAGTCAACGTCACCCAAGGACAAATCCAAGATGTCCTGACAACACTACAGTTATTTGACTTGCAAGATTTTCAACGTGGTATGGCAGCGCCAACCTACGGAACCGCAGCAGATCTTGCCAACACCGCGCCAGTGGGATTGCCAAATCAGCCTTTATATACTCAACTGCAGCGCTTTGCCGAAATTGAAGCACTACTGACAAAAGAGCAACAACAGCAACATGATGCTTCTTTCGTACCTGATTTGGCAGATTTAACCGGGACTTTCAACGCTGCCATAACCGTAGATACTGCCACAGCCAACGGACTGGCAGCGAATTTTAATGTGAATGGTCAAAACTTTGTCTGGGGTAAACAAGACCAGCCTGATCGTCTTTATAAAGTCGATCAGGTGATTGCTCAAGGAAACTTTGAAAACGGTGTGCTGAGGTTGCTACCTTTGCGGCTTGAGTCGCAAAATAGGCTAATAGCTTTCACAGGTAACATCGGCAGTACTGAACAATCTGGTCAGTTGCAGGTCACCAACTTCCCCATACAGGTGCTGAATAATTTTGTCAAACTACCTGTTGATTATACAGGTAATCTCAACGCTACAGCAACTTTGGCAGGTAGCATTAAAAACCCACAAGCAAAAGGGGAATTGCAAATCATAGATGGAACTTTGAATCAGAAGCCAGTACAGTCAGCTACTGCTAGTTTCAGCTATAACGATGGGCGCTTGAACTTTGGCAGTAACGTCTTAGTTTCAAACTCAGAACCTGTTAATATTACTGGCACCGTCCCCTACCAATTGCCTTTTGCCTCTGTTGCACCAGCAAGCAATGATATTAATCTAGACGTGAGTGTGAAGAATGAGGGATTGGCATTATTAAACCTGTTGACTAATCAGGTAGCCTTTGAGAAAGGTGAGGGAGAAGTAGACCTGACGGTGAGCGGGACAATACAACAGCCAGTGGTAAAAGGAATTGCTAATCTCAAAAATGCCACCTTTACAGCTCAGGCTGTGCCAGGAAAACTGACAGATGTGACAGGAAATGTGCAGTTTAATCTTGACCAGATAAACGTAGAAAATTTCCAGGGGAACTTTAACAAGGGTAAAGTAGAGGCTCAAGGAAATATTCCCATCTTTGGTAACTCGCAAACGCAAATAGCCAATCCCCTCACTGTTAACCTTAACAAGTTAGCTGTCAACCTGAAGACACTCTACAAAGGAGGCGTGAGCGGCAACTTGCAGATTACTGGTTCTGCCCTCCACCCGGCAATTGGCGGTCAATTGCAGTTGGCGAATGGTCAGGTGTTGCTACCTACATCTACTGGCACCACTACTTTGTCAGGTATTAATTTAGACATGTCACGTGCCATAAAACAGAACAAGCAAGACAATCAGGACAATCAGAACAAGCCTAACACTGGAAACCCCACGCCGCAGTTGAAGAATCTCCAGTTGACCCTAGGCAAAAACGTAGCAATTACCAGTCCACCTATTATCAGTTTCCAAGCCACTGGTACTCTTGATGTCAACGGACCCATAAGCGCTCCCGTACCAGAGGGAACTATCGATCTAAAAGGAGGAGGTGTGAATTTGTTTGCTACCCAGTTTAACCTCGCCCGTGGCTATGAACAAACAGCAACGTTTAGAGCAAATCAACCCCGCGACCCCGACTTAAATGTCTATTTAGTTACCAATGTAGTGGATTCAGGAACCACACAGGTTACGAACTCACCCACATCGTCTGAAATCAACGACAACACAGGAATTATTACCAGCTTTGAACCGATAAACACTATTCGTGTTGACGCAAAAGTCAATGGTCCAGCCAGTCAGATCAACGACAATCTTGAACTGACAAGCTCTCCTTCACGCAGCAAAACAGAAATTGTTGCCCTGCTTGGGGGTAGCTTTGTGCAAACCTTGGGACGCGGCAGCACCACCGGCAGCGACAGTACCCTAGGACTCGTCAACTTCGCCAGCTCAGCTCTCAACATTCAGCAAACTTTTACCAAGATCGGTAATGCCCTAGGCTTGAGCGAATTCCGTATATTCCCTACCTTATCCACCAACGCCGTAAATTCAAAAAGAACTGGATCTACAGGAAATTCTTCGACGAATTCTGGGCTAGATGTGGCGGCAGAAGCTGGGGCTGATATTTCTCACAATTTTTCCGTTTCCGTTCAGAAGATATTGACAACAGACCAACCCCCTCAATTAGGTATTAACTACCGAATTAACCCCGAAGTTCGTGTGCGTACTTCCACGGATTTTTCTGAAGAAAGTAATGCAATAATTGAGTATCAAACGCGGTTTTAGTCAATGGTCAATGGTCATTAGTCGTTGGTGAATCACAAAGACTAAATAACTGACAAATGACTGTTGACTTAAATCCTCTTGTGGCGGAGGGGATTAGCGATTGGTTGGGCAGCCGTACAAATCTTAAACCCAGCGACTGCCGATTTCTATTTAGACTGACTTAATAATTGACCTATGCAAGTTGCCATTTGCTTCAGATTGATATCAAATCCGGTTAAATGAACACACAAACGCTAGGGGCACAGCACTGCTGTGCCCCTACAAATACCATGTGCAATCAACCGGATTTGATATGACTTTATATTTTTCGGCTAGCTAATTCAGTAAATTTGGCATTCTCCCCAATTCAAAAACGGCATACAGTTATCTTAATCAAATATTAGTTCTGACTTACTAGCATAAGCAAAAAAGCGCGGAACGAAAGCATATTGCATCAAAGAAAAATCAGAGTTATGTCTCTTGAAAGCAACGCTGTTGAAGTAACTGGTATCCGCTTTGAAACAGTGGTATCGGAAAGGGTATTGACTATTCCTGAAGCTAAGCGCGGTGTCTATGCTCCTGTAGAGCTTGGTATTCGCGTTACTAATAATACACAAACACCCTTTTACTTTTCGTACTATTTTTACTCGTTGTTTCCAGAACTAATCGCCTGGTATTTCTGACATAGTGGGATGCTCGCACCTATATTTTTTTAATTTGTTAAAGTTTCTCCAGCACTACGATTAAGTAATAATCGCAAAATAGATAGCCCTAAAATTATCAAAAATAGTACCAGCCCAATAGTGCAAGCATAGCTAATTTCCAAGTTATTAAATGCTTGCTCATATAGATAGTAAACAATTGTTTTCGAGCTATTTCGTGGTCCGCCTTGGGTCATGATGTATACTTCTTCAAATACCTTTGTGGCAGAAATAGCCGAAATCACTGCCACTAGGGCTAAGTAAGGTTTCATCAAAGGTAAGGTTATATCCCAATGTTTACGGATACCGTCTGAACCATCAATTGCAGCGGCTTCATATACATCAGTGGGAACGGATTGTAACCCAGCTAGATAAATCACCATATAGTAGCCTAATCCCTTCCACACGGTAACAGCCATCACACTGAAAAGCGCAAAGTGGGGGTCAGTAAGCCAGGGAATTCCTGCTGGGACAATACTCTTCAGTAACTGATTGAGTAAGCCGTTTTCTGCATACAGCCATCTCCAAGCAATTCCCGCAACCACTATGGAAATCACCACTGGCGTGTAGTAAGCAGCCCGAAACCAATGCATTCCGCGCAATTTCTGATTCACCAAAATTGCTAGTGCCAAGGGAGCAATGACTAAAATTGGCACTACACCTATAAGATACATCAAGGTATTTCCCAAGGTTTGCCAAAAAACAGGGTCATTCCAAAGGCGACGGAAGTTGGTAAAACCAGCCCATTGCGGCATCTCGGTCAGATCGTATTCGTAGCGAGTAAAGCTGAGGTAGAAGGCTTGTAGTGCAGGCCAAAAGACAGTTAAGACTAAGATAACCAGGGCAGGCAGCAAAAACAAATAAGGAGTCAGTCGCTGTTGGATTAGAATCCAGTTTTTAGGCGTTAACTTGTTCATGGGCGTTTTTTCGTCCTTTTGGCGGATGGATTGCCCACCCTAGGTTTTGCAAGATTAAGCAAAGCTATCTCAATCCTTGATAGAGATTTATACTAGAACGCTGCTGACATTCTAGAGAAATTTACGTATATATTTGAAGAGGTTGATTCATGATTGCTAACTTACATGAATTGGGTTGGGAAGTCATTTACCATCGCGCCCATGCTTTGCTTGCTGCTGAAATAGCGGGACACTGGCATCCAAAACTACGTCCGCAACGCTGGTTGGAAACCATTGCGGCAATTTCCCATCACGACGATTTGGAAAAGGAATGGGAAGGCAATCACCTTACTAAAACTGGTGCACCACTAGATTTTACCTTGGACAAGAAAACTGATCTAAAAAAGTTCCGCTCCCTAGCGCACAATGCCCGATATCGCGGACGATGGGTAGCAATGCTGATTTCGATGCACATCAGCTTTCTCAATGAGGGTAAGCGCCGCGAATCACCTGAATTGGATAGCTTTTTAGACGAGCAGCTACAGCATCAAGAGCAATGGCGCAAGGAGTTGAATCTTACAAAAGACGATGCAGCAAAAGCTTATGCGTTTTTTCAATGGTGCGATCGCCTCTCACTGATCCTCTGCAACCACGTGTTACCTGCTGATGAACGTGCTTTAGAAATTGCCAAGACAGCGGAAGGTCAACGCTATGATGTTATGGAGCGTAGCGATGGCAGTGTCACTGTCATGCCTTGGCCTTTTCAAGAAGACCAGTTTACTGTCAATGTGGAAGCTTGCTACCTAGAGCAATTGAAATTTGACAGTAACGATGAACTTACAGAGGCGCTTCAGACGGCACTGATAAAAACATTAGAGTGGTCTTTTGTCAAGTAGCATTGCTGGTCAACAATTATAGCGCATACACGCACGCGGTAGGGGCACTTGCAACCTCAATTTCATCCCTTACTTTTGGAGGATATTGAGCATGGTTCATACCACCACTGGAAAGCAGCTTGACCTTTATAGGAGAAAATTATGAACAGCATTGATAGCATTACAGGACTTAAGCAAAAATTGCCATAAACCTTTATTTATCGAACCGCCAAGACAAGGCAGTGCGTTGGTGAGGCAGCGTTGTAGGAGGGTTTCCCGACAGAGGCGACTGCCGTGCATGGTTCCCCGGCTTGAAGCAACTGCCGTGCCAAGACCGCTCCTGTATTCGTAGAGCGTGCGTAAGTCCTACATTATTTCCCCTCAAAACAAAACGACGGTTTGCTAGTAAAATCAGGGTATTAAGTTTTATGTTCCAGTGTTACGCAGCGTACACTGATCAACACGAAGCAGGTAATTTCTAGAGCTACCGTAAAAGCTCTAAACTGGAAACGGAAAAGAGAGGATTTTACACAATGGCATTTGAACTTCCCCCACTACCGTACGACTATAATGCTCTAGAGCCTTACGGAATGAAAGGTGAGACCTTAGAGTTTCACCATGACAAGCATCACAAAGCTTATGTAGACAACCTGAACAAGTTCACTCAAGATACTGATCTCGCTGGTAAGTCGCTGGAAGAAGTGGTCCAAATTTCCTTTAAAGACTCCTCTAAAACAGGAATCTTCAACAACGCTGGTCAAGTTTGGAACCACAACTTCTACTGGCTGTGCTTAAAGCCAGCAGGCGGAGGCGCACCCTCACAGGAACTGGCTGCCAAGATTGACAAAGATTTTGGTAGCTTAGACAAATTCAAGGAAGAGTTCTCTAATGCTGCAACAACTCAATTTGGCAGCGGATGGGCGTGGTTAATTGACGATGGTGGTGTGCTGAAGGTTATAAAGACACCGAATGCAGAGAACCCCCTCGCTCATGGTAAGAAGGCACTCCTAACCCTAGACGTTTGGGAACACGCCTACTACCTCGACTTCAAAAATGCTCGTCCTGCGTTCATCAAGAACTTCTTGGATCAATTAATCAACTGGGACTTCGTTGCCGAACAGTACGCCAAAGCCTAAGGCGCTGGTAGTCTTGTGACTGCGGCGATCGCCTTTGTCAGTACTGTAAAGCCTCAACCATGAGTTGATTTAACAACCTAAAAACAGTCACGACCATTATCGTGACTGTTTTTTGATTAGTTTAAAGATATATCATTTTCAAACTCAACCCAACTACCATAACAGATCATTATCTGCGTCCATCTGCGGTTCAAAATAAATACTATGGATAGCAAAGAACTAGCACAATACATAGAAGCGACCAATAGCATTACCAAACCTTGGCTATTGGTGCAACTGCGACTGAAGAAACTCCAAGAACGTCGAGCCACAATTTCAGAAAACGAATATGTTCAAGAGTTAGAAGATATATTCCAAGACATGATGAACTTGGGGGAATGGTGGCGCGGTATCGAAGATGAGGTATTTTGAGAAATGGACTATAAGGATGCAGGAGTTGACGTTGAGGCTGGTCGAGCGTTTGTAGACCAAATTCGCAATTTGGTTCACAGCACCTTTAGACCGGAAGTCATTGGTGGATTAGGCGGCTTCAGTGGCTGCTTTCAACTACCAGGAGGTTTTAAGGAACCTGTTTTGGTCTCCGGGACTGATGGTGTGGGTACAAAGCTATCCATCGCTCAAATTCTCAACACTCATGACACCGTTGGCATTGATTTAGTGGCGATGTGCGTTAATGATGTGTTGACATCTGGCGCAGAGCCACTGTTTTTTTTAGATTATGTGGCAACAGGTAAGCTAGACAAACAGCAGCTGACCCAGGTTGTTACAGGTATAGCGAATGGGTGTAAGCAAGCAGGTTGTGCCTTACTAGGAGGAGAAACGGCAGAAATGCCTGGTTTCTACCAAATGGGTGAGTACGACTTGGCTGGGTTTTGTGTGGGAATTGTGGAAAAAAGCCAGATGCTGGATGGTTCCCACTCTCAAGTAGGGGATGTGGCGATCGCCCTTGCAAGTGCTGGTGTACACAGCAATGGCTTTAGTTTGGTAAGGAAGATTGTCAGTGAAAAAGGATTTTCCTGGCGCGACCGTCCAGAATTGCTTGGCGCTCAGACCTTAGGAGAATCTTTCCTCACTCCGACGCGGATTTACGTCAAACCAGTCTTGGCGGCGCGTCAAGCCGGATTGGAAATTCACGGTATGGCTCACATCACAGGTGGAGGGTTGCCAGAAAATTTGCCTAGATGCTTAGGATTCGGGCAAGCGATTAAAATTGATCCCAACAGTTGGTCTATCCCACCTGTATTTCAGTGGTTGGCATCAGCTGGAGCAGTCAGTCCCCAAGCTATGTATAACACTTTCAACATGGGGATTGGATTTGTACTGTTGGTACCTCCTCATCAGGCAAAGCAAACTATTTCTTACTTTCAATTACAAAATATTGCAGCTTTTGCAATCGGTGAGGTCATTACTGGCTCAGGCGAATTAATGGGATTAAATGTATAAAAAGTAACATTGTTACATAATATAGTAGAGTATTTTGTGTTGGCTAAAGTATTTTTTAGCCAACATTTAAGAAATATGTGCTAAAAAAATTATACTTAATTAAAATTAAAGTTAATGCAATATTTATCACTTTTATAGATCACACCTATTGAAAATACTCATGATCGCAAGCCTTTGAATTTGCTAACGTAGTCTTAACATATTGAAAAATTTTGCCAACGATGCCCAAAAAATTGCTACTAACACTAGTGAGCAGTGATGAGGGCTGAGAGGCTATTAGTGTCTAATGTTCGATTGTTAAGAATAATCTATGACTGCACAAGAGGGGGTCATGACTGTCAATTTTATCCGGAGTTCTGCTACCAAGGAACTTTTGAAGCAGGTATTCCAGAGCATTGATGCACAAAGTTGTCCGAGGTATTTTAACTTTCATATGCATACTGTCTACTCTGATGGCAGGTTGCAACCAAATACTCTGATGGAACAGGCGATCGCTATTGGTCTCAAAGGGTTTGCCATCACGGACCATCATTGTATAGAGGGCTACCAAGTTGCTCAAAGTTGGTTGAAAGACTGGAAGTGGAATAACAAGAGCGCAAATGCTCCTCATCTGTGGAGTGGTGTAGAAATTAATGCCAACCTTCTCAATATTGAAGTTCATATTTTGGGCTATGCTTTTGATCCAGAAGCACCTAGCATAAAACCATACATTCAGAGGAAAGCTACTACAGACAAAGAATACCAAGCCGAAGCCGTGATTGCTGCTATTCAGAAAGCAGGGGGACTAGCAGTGCTTGCTCACCCAGCTCGTTATAAGCGATCGCATTTAGACTTGATTCCCGCAATTGCTGCAATGGGTATCGATGGTGTGGAAAGTTTCTACGCCTACAACAACCCCAACCCCTGGAGACCTAGCGCCCTAGAGTCAAAACAGGTGCAGCAGTTGGCTGGTGATTACGGTCTAGTCAATACCTGTGGCACTGATACTCATGGTCTGAGCTTACTACAGCGATTGTAAAGAGGGCATGGGGCATGGGGCATGGG